>CAZNFS010000074.1:0-13868 GCA_964572695.1 uncultured Desulfobacteraceae bacterium | reverse complement strand
TCAAACAATATAGACCCAATCCGTGGCCATCCGTGAAATCCGTGTCTAAAAAGGAAATTCCTATACAATGAACTTAGGTCGCTCCGCTCACAATTGGAATGATGGAATGCTGTGTTTGGCACGGTTGGCATGAAATGTGCTGATTAAACTGCCCTAAAAGAAGTTCAATATCTATCCGGGAGGTAAAACAATGCCCGCGTTAAGACGAAAGCATCTAATTTTGGGGGTCGGATTTCTGATCGGAATCGTCCTATGGGGACCGACTTACGCCTATTGTGAGGAATCTGCTTTGAACGATCGGGTTCCCGAAGGCGTATATATCAAAATGGCCAAGGATTTTTATGAGGCCCTTAAGGGTGAAAATTCCGAGAAGGTCAAGATCTATTCCAATGATCCATCAGATGAATACTTGCGCAAGATCGCCATAGCCACCCGCGCCATGGTCGAGACAAACCTGCAGATCCTAAAACAACAGGAAAAAATGATCGCGCTGTTGGGTTCCTTTTTGAAATCCAAACAGAAATGATAGGCGGATTATTTTTTCATAGCCAGCCCTTCACTTATTTGGGCGGCTTTTTCTAACTTTACAAAAGAGAGAATCTTCCCGACGGCATCGCCTTTCATCTTGGATAGGAGCTCTACCACCAGGTGGCGGTCCAGTTTTTCAACCAAATTGGCAGCACTCTGGGGTTTCATGGCTGAAAATGCCTTTATGAGATGCTTGAGTTTCTTTTCATCGACCGTCTTTTTACGGGTCACTTCGGCCCTGATTTCGTTTCTTAACTGGGTCAGGGTGGCGATTTTTGTGCTTAACTCTTTTTGGATGGCCATCAGGGCGGCTTTTTTTTGGGTCAGCTTTTTCTCTTTCTCTTCAAGCTCGGCCGACTTCTGGGCCAGGAAGTTCAGATCGATTTTCTCCTGCGGTGTAATATCTTTAGCTTCTTTGGGAACGGTTTCAGAATACGTTTCAATCTCCGCTGCAATCGCTTCGGTTTCCAATAAGGATGGGCTCCATCCGGTATGGTACATGAAAATTGAACCCAATACGAGTTTTATAACGATCAGAAAAGCGAGCAGGATCTGAATTTGAAGCTTCATTGGCTTGACTCCCTTCCTATGACAACGATTTCATCGATGGCCTTTTGTTCCTCCCTTGCGGAGATCTGCATGTATCTTTGGTGCTGCAGCTCTTTTAAGGACTCCAAGGTCTTTTTCTTCATCGATTCCCTTTTTACACATTCTTTTTGAGCGCTTATTTGCTTCTTTTTTTCTTTAAGGTTCAAATGAATCTTTTCAAGATCAAGTTCCAATTTTTGCATAAAAGTTTGATAGATTTGATAGCGGGCAGCATTTATCCCTTTTAATTCTTCATCGATGCATTTCTGTGCGATTTGCCTTCGTTTTTGGCCTATTGTTTGCGCTTCCCTTTGCATCTGTTTATACTGCGCCTCGGCTTTAACCAGATCCGTCTGGGCTCTCTTCTCCAGATGCTTGCGGTATTTAAGTATTCGGTCAAGCCGGAAGGCGAAAGATTTCATGTTCGCCCGTTGTGCCCGGCCAACAGCGTCTGGAGTTGATCGACGCTTTGTTCAAAGGTTACTTTTTGATAAAGATCCTGCTGCAGAAACTGGTTAATATCAGCGATCATGCCCTTGGCAAAATCGATTTGGGGATCGCTCCCGTCCGCATAGGCCCCGATATTAATTAAATCCTCGACATCCCGGTAGGTGGCCAGGACACTCAATAATTTGTTCACGTTCTGAGTATGCTCAGGCGTAACAATGTCTTTCATTACCCGGCTGATACTGGCCAACACGTCGATGGCAGGATAATGTCCCCGATGCGCCAGGGAACGTGACAATACAATGTGCCCATCGGCACACGACCGCACCGTGTCCGCTATGGGCTCGTTCATGTCATCGCCTTCGACCAAAACGGTGTATATCCCCGTTATGCTGCCGCTTTTTTCGACCGTCCCGGCTCTTTCCAGTAATTTTGGAATCTTGACGAAGACACTCGGCGTATAGCCTTTGGCCGAGGGCGGTTCACCGGCCGCCAAACCGATCTCTCTTAAAGACATGGCAAAGCGGGTGATCGAATCCATAATAAGCATTACATCCAAGCCCTTATCCCTGAAGTATTCGGCCATGGTTGTCGCCAGATGTGTACCCCTGATTCTGACCAGGGCGGGCGAATCGGAGGTGGCTACAATTACGACCGAATTTTTAAGCCCGGCTTCGCCAAGGATTCTTTCGATGAATTCTCTTACCTCGCGCCCCCGCTCACCAATGAGTGCGATTATATTGACGTCCGCGGTCGTGTTCTTGGCAATCATGCCCATCAAGACACTCTTACCGACACCCGATCCGGCCATGATCGCCATGCGTTGACCTTTGCCGAGCGTGAGCATGCCGTTAATCGCACCCACACCGACATCAATCACTTCACTGATCATGGCCCTTTTCATCGGATTGATATGATTGCCGTATATGGGATATTCGCCTTTGGATTCGATGAGCCCTTTACCATCTAGCGGACGGCCCAGCCCGTCGATGATACGGCCTAAAAAGGCCTCTCCAACACGAATGACCGGTTTTTGGGTTAGCTCTACAACCCGGCAGCCAGGTCGAATGCCTTGCATTTCACCCAGGGGCATAATGATAATTCTTTTATCGTTGAACCCGACGACTTCGGCTTGAATTTGCCGGCCCTCTGAATTCGTAATGACACACAGGCTTCCCACGCTCACGCCGGGGCCGTCGGCTTCGGCAACAATACCGGCCACCTTGACAATCCTGCCGGCCAATTTAATCGGCTGGCATGCATTGAGGGCATTCAAATATTTGTCCCAATTAATTTTTTCTTGTAGGTCAGGCATCGGCTTTTTGGGTAAATGCATCTTCCAGGCTCTGATAGATCTTCTCCAGGCGGCTTTCTACGCTGGCATCCATATCGCCACAAGGGGTTTCGATAACACACCCTCCCTGAGAGATGCTTGGGTCGGAAGTAACCATAATGGTCTTGATGTCCTTGAATTTTTTGAATAGTTCCGGCCGGCATTGCTCAATATACTGGTAATCCTCCGGATTAACATTGATAACGATTTGACGCTTTTCAACCGCTAAATTTAGGACCTCCAGCACCGTTTCTTTTAGCGACTCTTCGTCTGTCGGGAGATGATGGTGGATTATCTTTGCGGCAATCGTAAAAATGATGCTTATAATCTCCTTCTCATGTTGTTGAACGATCTGCTGCCTTTGCTGACTCAGCTCAATAAAAAGATTTTCTATATTTTCAATTACCTTGAGGGATTTTTGCTCGCCCAGCTCTAGCCCGTCCTTTTCCCCTTGGCTAAAGCCTTTCTCATATGCTTCCTGTTCCAGGTGCAGGCCCTTATCGCGCGCCTTTTTGATAATGTCCTCAGCTGCTCTTTCCTTTTGTGCGTTCTCGGCGCCGTCCAGGGGAATAAAATCTTCAAGCGCTTGATCGTCGGTCTGGAGATAGGCAAAGTCCATGGGTTTCGTTTGACAAAGCTCTCTGTGGGACTCCAGGGATTCCATTTCAAAGGGTTGCCATATCTCTTGGGCCTCTGATGTAAGGCTGGCAACTTTATACAAAGACATCTTCTTTCCCTTTCGCCAGAACGATTTTTCCTTCAGTCTCAAGCTTTTTGGCAGCCTTAATCATCTCTTGCTGGGCTTCCTCAACTTCACTCAGTTTAATCGGACCCATAACCTCGATGTCCTCCTTCAGCATTTCAGACGCCCGTTGGGATAAATTGTTAAATATTTTCTCTTTGACTTCCTCCGTCGCCGTTCGCAGTGCCTTGGTCAGCACCTCGTTGTTCACATTTTGAAGGATTTGTCTAAAATCACGATCATCGATTTGCATGAGATCTTCAAACAGAAACATTTTCTGCCGTATCATCCCGGCCAATTCACTATCCTCATTCTCAATAAAGGACAGAACCGATTCTTCGGTACTGCCATCCACCTCGTTTAAGATGTTGGCCAGCGTTTCAATCCCGTCAAATTTGCGCGTCGTCACGCGGACAGAAGAGAGATCCCTTGTGATCACCTCATCAAGCTCGCGTAAAATTTCCTCATCGACCTGACCGATTTGTACGATCCTCAAAGCAATATCATGCTTGACCTCCTCCGGAAAGAAACCGAGCACCTCGGCTGCTTTTTCCTGCGGCAGATAAGAAATGATAATGGCAATGGTTTGCGGATATTCGCCATGTATTAAATTGTACAGGTTTTCTGAGGGGATATAGGCCAAATCGCTGAAAGGTACGCTGGTGCTTTTGGAGCCGATGACCTTAAAAACCTCCCGCGCCGTATCTTTATCCAAACTGCGGTTTACAACATCTTTCAGGAAATCCTTGCCGGATACCATTATGTTGGAATCGCCTTTCCAATTCGATATAAATTCATTTACCACGTTTCCTGAAACATCAGATGGAATATAGGTAATCTCGGACATATATTTGCCGATCAGTTTAATACTGCGCTCGTCCATTTTTTTAAAAAACGTGGCTGTAAATTCCTCACCCATTGTCAGAAAAAGAATGGCCGCTTTCTGAGGACCGCTCAATTTATTCGGATTTAATTTCTCCATTATTCCGTTTCGCCTATCCAGCCCCTTATGACCTGTTGCGCCTTTTCAGAGTCGCTGGTACTGATTTGAAGCGCTTGTTGGCGCTGATTCGGATTGCTTGATTCGGGAAGCGATTGATAATCGCCGTCGCCGGCGGACAGCTCCGCAGGTTGAAGCACGACTTGGCTTTTGACATTTTTCAAACTTTTCAGTAAGGGTCGCACGATTAAGAACAAAACCATCAGAATCAACCCAAAGTTGATGATTGTCTTACGAAAACCACCCACGAATTTTAACAGATCGAATTGGCTCTCCTCACCGGCAGCCATCAATTCATTGGGAATGACTTCCGAAAAGGGGATCGAACTGACGGAAACCTGATCCTCCCTATCTTCGCTGAAGCCCATGGCTTTTTTTACGATCTCTCCAAATTGCTGCAATTCCTCCTCCGTGCGGGGAATGTATGTTTTTTTGGTAGAACCGTCTTCGGAGTTCTCTATTTTATATTGCCCGTCTATGACGGCCGCCACGGAGAGGCGCTTAATTGTTCCGGCGGGCTTAACCGTCGTTCTGATAATTTTATTGATCTCATAATTAATAGTGGAGTCTTTTTTGGCTTTTTGGTTCTGGGAACTGCTTTGGGAAGGCACGACCCCTCTGCGCTGATTTACATTCGCATTCGTTTGTGCGGTTCCCTCACCCGCTTGACTCGTTTCTTCCCTATTTCTTCGACTTCTAACAACTGTGGTGGAAGGATCATATTCTTCCTCATTTAAAGTGATTTTTTCGAAATCGATTTCAGCGGTCACACGCACGATAGCCTTGCCGACACCGACAATCCCTTGAAGCATGGTTTGAACATTGTCTTTGATTTCATTCTCAACTTGCCTTTTATAATCAAGTTGAGTTGTGCTTGACAGCGAGGATGTATTACCTCCCCCGGTTCCTTTAAAGATTACGCGGCCCTTGGTATCGACAACCGTAATCTGATCGGAATCGAGGCCATCTACCGCATTGGCCACCAGGTGAACGATGGCGGCCGCTTTTGGAGCCGGCAAGCGCGACCGTAAATCCAACTGGATTGATGCGGAGGCAGGCTTGCGCTCTTCGACAAACAGCGTTTCTTTGGGAATGACGATAAACACGCGCGAATTCTTGACTTCTTTAAACTGGTTGATGGTCCTTGCCAGCTCGCCCTGTAAGGCCCTCCGAAAATTCAATTCCTGTACAAATTTGGTGGCACCAAAATTCGTATTATCAAATACCTCAAATCCGACCTGTCCCCCGTTCGGTAGGCCCTCTCCGGCTAAAGTTAAGCGCAGTTCATGTACTTTGGAAGCCGGAACCATTATGGTGCTCCCCGCCGCACCGACGCGATAGGGAATGTTTTTTTCCTGGAGTTTGGAGACAATCGCGCCGCCATCCTCCGCCGAAAGATTATTAAACAGAATCTGGTAATCTTCCTGATTGGCCAGAAAGAACATAAACACAAACCCGGCCACAACCAGGCTCAGGATAAAGGCCATACTGATCTGTTTTGAAAGCGGTAATGACTTTATGGCGTTCAGCAATTGATTCATGAAATCCTGCGCTCCTGCTTTTTTTTCGTTGTTTCTGCTTCAGCTGTTTAAAGTATGGATGCGCCTAAAATGGCATGCGCATTATTTCCTTATAGGCCTCGATGGCCTTATTTCTTACCGTAAGGAGCAATCGCATGCTGATATCCGCTTTCTGGAGGGCGACCATACTTTCATGAACTTCGGCCTTGCCTTCCAGAAGGGCCATAACGGATTTGTCCGCATCGTTCTCCAAGGTGGAAACCTTGTTAATCGCGGCATTTATGGTTTTGCCGAAACCGGATCGATTTTTGGGTTTAATATTGCCCCCCCCTTGAAAGGGGATTTGCGACCGGTTTTCGATTCTCAGATCACCCATGTGTTATCTCCTCCCGATCTCAAGCGCTTTTAGGACCATCTGTCTTGTGGCTTTGATCGCGGCAACATTGGCTTCAAAAGCCCTGCGTGCCATCAGCATGTTGGTGGTTTCCACCATAAGGTCGACATTCGGTTTGTATAGATACCCCTCTTCATCGGCATCCGGATGGCTTGGATTGAAGATCTTTTTAAAGGGGGCCAGATCCTCGACCACATCCTCAACCTGAACACCTGCAGTCTGCATGTCCAAGGCTTGCCGGAAGCTGTCGTCCGGTGGTTTGGGGCTCATCACAACCATTTGGCGTCTATAAGGTTCGCCCGTTTTGGTGCGTGTCGTCTCTATGTTCGCAAGATTATTGGCAATGACGTCCATCCTTTTTCGCTGGGCAAAAAGCCCCGAGGCGCTTGTCCTAAGTGTTCCCAGAAAACTCATCTTATCGCCCTCCCTCTTGAATAACTGTTTTGAGAATGGCTAACTTTCTTAACAGGGCTTCAACACCGGCCCTGTAGATTAAATTGTTTTCGGTCAGCTTTGTCATCTCATTATCGACATTGACCCAGTTAAAACCGTTCCATTCACCCGGGTCCGCAAATGGTTCAATCTGCGGGGTGGAATTCATTTCCGGACCGATATGTTGCGCATCTGTTCTGACCAACTTAAATCCCCGGCCGGCTCCCGATGCCCCCGCCAAGGCGGTTTTAAAATCAATATCTTTGGCTCTGTATCCGGGGGTATCGATATTGGCGATATTGCTGCTTACAACCGAATGCCGCTGGCGCGTTATCCGGAGCGCCTTTTCAAGCGTGTGAAATGTTTTTTGAAAAAACAATCTGTCTACCATCATTTTCCCCTTTCTTGGATGATCAATCGGTTCAACGTATTCAGAAGCAATTTATATGCCATTTTCAACCGGCCGCATATTATTACGGTATTCATTTAGTTTGTTGCGCAGTGTCCGGACACTGATACCCAAAATCTCGGCGGCATGGGTTCGGTTTCCTTGCGTTTGATCGAGGGCGCGCAAAACCACCTTTTGTTCCATTTCTTTCAGCGAAACGGCCGGCATCAAGGGATCACCGGTAGACACGGGTGCGGGTTGACGGTTCTGGGTCATCAAAAGATCCTTTTGGTCGATTATTTCTCCGCTACACATCAGAACGGCCCTCTCAATCCAATTTTCAAATTCCCTCACATTCCCCTGCCACGGCATCTGCATCAGCGCCGTCAACATCTCATCGGTAATTCCTTTGACCGGACTGTTATCCATCTTGGTGTATTTTTCGATAAAATAGTCCGCCAGCAGGGGAATATCATCATTGCGATTTCTCAAGGGAGGCAAGTGCAGCGGTATCACATTTAAACGATAATAAAGGTCTTCCCGGAATTTTCCCGCTTTAATCTGTTTTTCGATATCCCGATTTGTGGTGGCAACAAATCTGACATCCACCGGAATCGGTTTTGCCCCCCCGATTCGATCAATCTCCCGCTCCTGGAGTACCCTCAGGAGCTTGGATTGAAGCCGATAATCCATCTCACTGATTTCATCCAGAAGCAGCGTTCCTTGATGGGCCAATTCAAACTTGCCTTTTTTGCAAGTGACGGCACCGGTAAAGGCCCCTTTCTCGTGGCCGAATAGTTCGCTTTCCAACAGCGTTTCGGGTAATGCGGCGCAGTTAATGGCGACAAATAATTTATCGCACCTTGAACTATGTTTGTGAAGATGGCGCGCAAAAAGTTCTTTGCCGGTTCCTGACTCCCCGTGAATAAAGACGGACGCCCGGCTGTCAGCGACCTTCTTTGCCATCTGCATGAGCCGTTTCATCTCACGGTTTTGGGTAATAATCGTATATTTTCCATTGCGCCCTGCCGGATCCTTTTGGGTCAACCCATTTGAGGTGTGGGCGATAATCGTTCGGATCATTTTTTCCGACAACGGTTTGAGTAAAAAATCTGTTGCGCCCATCTTCATGACCGCGACCGCTTCTTTAACCCTGGCATCGGATGCGATCAGAATAATCGGCAGGGATGAGTTGAATTCTTTTACCCGTTTTAACAAATCGATTCCGTTGATTTGCGGTAAATCGACTTCGCTGATGACCAAATCAAACTGATGGCGCATTATTTCTTCCAGGGCCGAGCGACCGTTATCGGATATTTCGACCTGGAAACCGGCGTCTCTGAAAAAACTTCCCATCTGGCGTGATTGTTCGTCGCCATTACTTCCTGCCAGCAATATTTTTTTTGGTTTCATCATTGAATGCGGTTTTTTTTAATCACTATTTGGTTTGGTGCATTTCGTTGTTAAAAGTAAGCGCTTCCCTCTTTTCTTTGGCAAGGCTACTCCAGAAGGGATCATCAAGGCTTTCGATCTGATTATAGAGTGATAAGGAAGCCTCTTTTTTGTTTAATTTCCAATTGCTTTGCGCAAGCTTGAGCTTGAGCGAAATTTTGTCCGCTTTCTGGTCGGCCTTGACAATTGCATGATGATAGTTGTCGGCGGCTTTCGCTGTTTCTCCCAGCCGGAAATAAAGATCCCCTATCTCTTGATAGGTCCGGAAAGAGGACGAGCCGCAATCATTTATGGCATCAGAGGTTTCCTGGAGCGTCTTTAGGGCTTTGCCCCGCAAGTCGCTCTCGACGAAGGCCTTGGCCTTATTGACCAGGAGACCAATCCGTTTACACGGGCCGGCGGAATGTTTTATGGCGGCTGAAAGCATTTCGACGGCGGCCGGGTATTGGGCTAGCTCTAAAAGGATACGCCCCTTCAACTGATAGGTTTCATGGGCATATTTATCAGATGGGTGATGTGCCAGCAAAAGGTTCATTCGCTTTAAGGCTTTTTGGAATTGCCTTTGTTCGAATAATTCTTTACCGATTAAAAAAAGGAGATCTGCGGGTTTCTCTTTGTCTGTTAGGAGCGGTTCCGCTTTTTTAAAAAGCGCTATGGCCGTGTCCTTGAAATTGAAACGAATGTTGGCCCTGGCAATCGCGATAAAGATGTCGGCCGAGTCCATCTTCATTATGAGCGCCTTTTCGTTGTGGTAGATCTCGATGGTGTTGATATAAACACTGTTTTTGACATCATCTTGCATGATCTCCCGCACCAGCTTTATCAATGCGCGTCTAACATCCGAGCCCAATGACTTCCACGGATAGATCTTCAGAAGCTCCTTTATGGCATGGAAGCTTTTTTTAAAATCTCTCTCTTTGCGATGCAACATCGCCAGCTTCACCATGGCCAGCTGCGCCATGGGGTTTTTGTCATCTCGATTTAAGGGTCGGGTAATAATTTTATGGTAGATCTCTTTGGGTAAGACGATTTCAGACTTGATGATTTCGACGGACTTAACGATCCCTTTTTCTGCCTTTAAATGACCTTCTTCCTGAAGTTCCGCCAGCCGAATCAGACTAATGGCCGCGCCTTCGGTGTCGGGATAGCGCGTGTTGGTCAGTTGATAAAATTTGACGGCATCCTCTACGGCGCCCTCCTGGCGATAGGTATCCCCGATCTGGGCCAGTACCAGATGAGCCTTTTTCCAATAGGGCTGACTGTTGTAGAATCTAAGCAAATACTTACGGGCGCGAACATTATCGCCGAGTTGATAGTAGTTATAGCCGAGATATAGCGAAATTTCCGGAAACAGATAAATGTTTTGCGGATGGGCGGCTTTCAGCGCCAGAAAGATGTCAAGGGATTTTTGAAAGCTATTCATCTCGTAAAGAATCTTGGCGACATACTTGTGGGCTTCCAATTTTAAAGGCATGTCGGGCAATCCGGAGGCCGCATCTTCTAAAACGCCGAGAAGCGATCGTGCCTCTTCTCTGCGATTGAAGCGCATCATGATATGCACCTTTTGCATCAAGGCTTTTACCGCCAGGGGGGAATCGGAGTCATTCTTTAGGACAAAATTAAAATAACCCAGGGCCTCATGATGATTGCCGGTCTTTAAATGGAGGTTGCCCAATCCCAAAAAAGCATTAACGATATATTCGGATGTGGGGAAGCGACTCAGGGCCTCCTCATAATGCTTTTTTATTTGATCGAAATGTTCGGGGATGGATTTCGAATGGAGCTGTTCATAAGCTTCAGCCACAAGAAAATGTGCCCGCTCAGTGTACCTCCCGCTAGGATACGCTTCGATGAGCTGGGTCAAATTCCGGATCGCCTCAGACCAATCCTTGCCCAAATAGGCCTTAAGGGCCGCTGATAAAAGAGCGCTATCCTCCTGGCCGTCCGGGGCTGGGGTTTGTTTCAGAGTGTCAGGACCCAATTTCTTTTTACGATTGCCGGCCGCCAATTTGTTTTGATCGGGCATGGCCGTTTGGATCTGCGTGACAGGAGAGTTCGGCTGCGCTGCTTGGTCCTGGGCCTTTTTTGGGGCGGAACCGAGAATAATAAAGAGTTCATTTCCGACCGACTTCGATGTAAATACAGGCACGTCGGATCCTTTAAGATTGAGTGTCAGGCGGATTTTTTTTGGATGATGTCCAATGGTGATGCCGTCCAGATTTGCACTTTGGGCCGAAACCCCGTAGGCCTTAAAGGCCGGGGCGTTACACCAGATATCCAGCA
This sequence comes from uncultured Desulfobacteraceae bacterium, assembly GCA_964572695.1. Taxonomy (GTDB): domain Bacteria; phylum Desulfobacterota; class Desulfobacteria; order Desulfobacterales; family CAZHA01; genus CAZHAH01. The sequence goes on along the minus strand of CAZNFS010000074.1, from coordinate 2,761 downwards.
CAATTTGGGGGGGAAGCGGGAATGCTTGTATCGTGTAGTCCGGTATCCGGGCGTTTCCGAGTACTCTGATCGTTGTTCGGGAGTCGGTGTCGTGGGTATCGATGGCGATAATTCGGTCCATAACCGGTTTGTGGACCGGCGAATCAGAGGGAGTTGGGCTGGCCTCCACTTCTTCGGTAGACACCAGCAACGTAGCAGCTAAAAACAGTGTCGCCACTGATCTTCTTAAAAAATGCGTCATACCGACCATCTTAGCAACTACTATGCCAACAATCGGGAGGGGGGCTGCCGCCGAATTTGACGGAATACCCTTAAAGCGATCTGTAAATGATCGTGCGGGGCGTGGGAGTGGCCAATATACTGGTATAGCTGCACAAATTGCAGAACATCAATTCGTCAGGCGAACAGCCGCAGGCACTGATCGCAGCAGATATCAACGTTTGAGTGGCATGGCAAACAGGAGCGATGGCAGATTATTTAGCGTCAATTTTTTGACACTAATGCCGGCCTAAAATGGTAACCTGTGAACGCTACTTAAAAGGAAGCGGCATCCTCAAGGTTTTGGGCCTTGATTTTGGCCACCAGGGTTGTGCGGTTGATATTGAGGAGCTTGGCAGCTTTTGATTTGATCCAGTTGCTTTTTTCTAGAGCCTCAAGAATGATTCGCTTTTCATAGTCTCGAACCGCCTCCTGCAGATTTAGATCTTTGTCAAGAATCACTTCTTCCGCGGGTTGAATTGACAGGTGGCTTTCCTGAATATTTTCAGGCAGATCATCAAAACCGACGACCGGATTATCGCAAAGGATTGTGAGTCTTTCGACCACATTTTCAAGTTCTCTGACATTCCCTCGCCACTCAAAGGCTAGCATGGCATCCAACGCCTCGGGAGAAAAACCGGTGATTTTTTGGTTCTTTGCCTTTTGAAATTTCTTTAAAAAATGATGAATCAGGAGTGGAATATCAGACTTGCGCCGATTTAAATGGGGGACTTTAATCGGAATAACATTTAAGCGATAATACAGATCTTCGCGGAATTTTTCATTATTAATGGCAGTCGTCAAATTCTTATTGGTGGCGGCAATAATCCGAACATCCACATGAATTGTTTTGGTACCGCCGACTCTTTCAAACTTCTGTTCCTGCAGCACCCGTAATAGCTTGACCTGCAAGGCCGGGCTCATTTCCCCAATTTCGTCTAAGAAAAGTGAACCGCCGTTGGCCATTTCAAAGCGACCAACCCTATTTTTATGAGCGCCCGTAAAAGCCCCCTTTTCATGACCGAAAAGTTCACTCTCAAGCAACGCCTCGGGGATCGCCCCACAATTGATCACAACCAAGAGTTTGTCATTTCGGCGGCTATTATAATGAATGGCCCGGGCGATTAATTCCTTACCCGTGCCGCTGGCACCGGTGATAAGCACCGTGCCATCCGTGTCGGCCACCTTTTCAATGAGATCATATACCTGCCGCATGGGTTGACTTGTTCCGATAAGTTCGGTGGATTTGTATTTTCCCCGCAGCTCCTTTTTGAGTCTGATATTTTCTTCTTTAAGACTTTTAAATTTAAGGGCTTTTTCGACTGCAACCAACAGTCCGCTTGTCTTTACGGGCTTGGTTATGTAGTCAAACGCCCCCATTTTAATAGCCGCCACCGAGTTTTCAATTGTTCCATAACCGGTGAGGATGATGCATAGGGTTTGGGGTGAATTGCGCATGATATAATCCAGGACCTCCAAACCGCCGGCCTCCGGCATTTTGAGATCGGTCAGGACCAAATCATATTCATTACCCTTTAGGGCATTAATCCCCAACTTGCCATTGGCAGCCTTGGTAACGTCATAAGCATTCGCCTCTAATACATAAGCGAGGGATTTTAAAATATCGGGACTGTCATCTATGAGTAAGATTTTGGCCATAGCAACGGATCGGTTCGGAAGTTCGACAACCAGCGGCAACGCCTCTGAATTCTAATATATCCAGCGTATTTAATAGGGGAAAGTTTCAACCAAATCAAGTGAAAAAGGAATTGATCCCAATTTCTACGACACCGAAGGGATGGAATAATGGAATGTGGAAGGTTTACTGAAAAAATGAACGTCCAACTTCGAACATTGAATAAAAGATCAAAAAGGATTAGAGTTAGTGTCCATCCAGAAATGGTAGGTTTGGGTTAAGGACGAGGCCGCAGTATTTTTGCAGCCGCAAGCGTAGTTCAGCTACGTTGAGGATTGCAAAAATGCGAGAACGCTGTCATGGGCTCAAAGATGCTATTTCTGGATGGACACTAGATGAAGTCTCCGCGCTGGAACTTAAAGACCGCCACATTAGCGGTGACGGCCACATCTTGGGCCAGTTTTTTCAATTTCGGATCATTCTGGATATGATCGAACGCTTTGGTCTCCATTAAACGGACCTCTTTTTCGATATTGGCCACCAAGGGCCCCATATCTTTTAACGTCTTTTTAGGATCATCCAATGCGTTTGCATAATTGTCCAAAAGATCGAGGATGCGATCGCTCTGCTTTAACGTGTCGATCTGGTGCACCGCTGAGCCGGGGATCGCGGCCGGATTCGTTGCCGCGGATTTCGCCGCCGCCTTCGTGGATGGTCTTCAGGACGGTCTCGTAGCGCCGGGTGACGTCGGTGAGGCGGGTCATGATTTTGTCGAAATCCTCGCCCTGTTCCTGGCTCATGCGGTACATGGGCTCGATCCAGGCGCGGATCAAAGCCTGCTCGGACAGTGTCAGGAGTGTCTTCCCG
>CAZNFS010000073.1:0-13981 GCA_964572695.1 uncultured Desulfobacteraceae bacterium | reverse complement strand
GAAGAACATCCGATTGGGTCGTAGATGAAGCGATTTAGTCACGACCAATTGATATTTACGCTGATATTGGCCATACTCATCGCGGGCGCTATTTTATACCGTAGCTTCTTTTTCTTCTAGTCTATAAAACCGAGGCTATTTCTTGGGCGATACGGATGGCCGCGTCCCTTGGATCCTGAGCATCGCGAATCGGCCTGCCAATTACCAGGTGATCGGCCCCATTGATCACGGCCTCGGCCGGTGTGGTTACGCGCTTTTGATCATCACGGAGCGTGTCTTCCCATCCGGGACGAATCCCCGGCGTGATGGTGATAAAGTCTTTTCCAAGCCTCTGTTTGATTTTTTTAACTTCAAGACCGGAACACACGATTCCCTGACATCCGGCCGCTTTGGCCATAGCGGCCCTTTTTAAGACGAGCGCAGAGGGATTGGCCGAAAATTCTGTTTTGAACCCCGAATTGCGAATATCCTCACCGCAGACGCTGGTTAATACGGTTACACCAATGATGCCGACTTTGCCTCCACTGCCCTGAACTGCGGCCTCCAGCATGTTTTTCGATTCACCGCAGTGCACGGTCGCAAAGTTTACACCATATTCAACGATCCGTTGCACGGCACGGCGGACCGTGGCCGGGATATCGTGAAGCTTCAGATCTAAAAATATCCGGGCCGGACCGGATGTTTGCGCAAACCGGATGATATCCGGGCCGCATTCGACAAAGAGCTCCAGACCGACCTTAAACATCCCCACATAATCAGTTAGGAGCAAAATGTACTCTTTGGCTTCCTTAAACGTAGGGAGGTCGATCCCAAAAGTGATATAATCTTTTGCCGAGCGCATAAGGCTCACTATCGCCGCTTATAATGAAGATGGTAAATACAGGTTCAGTGCTTGCGGCACGATGTCGATCGAGACCGGAAGAATTCCGGGTTGTTCGCCGTCCACATCCAGCAAGACGCGTTGTTCGGATGTAGCGAAAATTCTTTTCCCGCAAAAGCGACTTACTTTTTCTACCGCATATATCTTCCCGTTGTAAAGATTTTGAAGATTTAAAAACACTTTGGCAAGACTCAAGTCCCCAATTACGGTGATATTGAAGATACCATCGGTCGGCGTGGCATCCGGCGCAACCCGCATACCGCCGCCGTGATATTGTCCGTTTCCAACCGCAATATTCCAGATCACGACGTCTTCCGCGATGGTGTCATCAATCTGCAAATGGACGCTCTTTTTCCCGTAGCATAAAATCGAAATAATCGTGGCCCAAATGAAAGACAAAAAAGGTCCGAACGCCTTGGTTGTGCGGTTGACACGCTGGTCCACTTCGCCTCCCAAGCCGAAACTGGCAATATTATGAAAATAACGACGCTGTTTCTGATCGTTGTGATCTTGAAAATCAAGCCGCCCGATATCGATTCGAGATACGTGTTTTGCATGGATAATATCCAACGCCCGATCCGGATTTTTGGGGATTGAAATCGTGCGCGCAAAATCACATCCCGTTCCGAAAGGTATAAAACCGACCGCAATATCCGATCGGATGGCTTCGTGCAGTCCCATCATCCCATTGACCACTTCGTTAAAAGTTCCATCACCGCCGATACAAATGACGGTACGGGCCCCTTCTTCAACCGCATGGATCACGAGTGTTTCGGCCTCATTCGGAACACTGGTCATAAAACTCCGCAAAGAGCCTAACCTGTTGCGGGCAAGCGCTTCCAAGGAAGGCCAGCCTTTCGCAACCGCACCGTTGCCGGCATTGGGATTGACAATCAGGGCAACATCTTTAGAAGACATCATTTTTCTCTTATTGGAGGGTTTTTGATAAAGATCGTTGTAAGCCTATAACCCAAATCCGGTTATTCTTAAAGCCATTTTTCGATCGATCATGAAGGCCAATAAAGAAATCTATTGAAATAACTGACTTTATAATGATATGTCACTTCCAATTCGATATCTCAAAACCATCTGTTATCGATCTGAACCAATGGAAATCAATACCAGACAAAAAACGCTTTTACGAATGCTGCCCGGCGTGGATCGTTTATTGGAACTTGCCAAAGGGATTTCCGATTTGGACCCTGTACCCAGAACAGTTCTAATCCGATCGGCCCGCTTTGTGGTTGATGACCTTCGCAAACGCATTTTAGCGGCTCAAGACAAATTTGATCAAAATCATCTGACCGAGACCGCACTTCTTCATAGACTCGAGCAAAAGATCAAACTGGAAATGAAACCGAATCTTTTGCGTACGATCAATGCCACCGGCGTCGTTGTCCATACCAACCTGGGGCGATCACGCCTCCCGGCCGAAGCGATTGAGAATGTGGCGCTTATCGCAGGAACATATTCCAACCTGGAATTTAATTTGTCAGAGGGTGTGCGGGGATCACGTTATGCCTGCGTGGAGGAACTGCTGTGTGAGATCAGCGGTGCCGAAGCGGCCATGGTCGTCAATAATAACGCCGGGGCCGTGCTATTGTGTTTGGAAACGCTGGCGAGGCAGAAAAAGGCCATCGTATCCCGAGGTGAACTGATCGAAATCGGCGGCGCCTTCAGGATACCGGATGTCATGACCAAAAGCGGTGCTTTTTTAACGGAAGTCGGCACGACCAACCGGACCCACCTCAGGGACTATGAAAGTGCCATCGCACATGATACCGCCTTGCTGTTAAAAGTCCACACCAGCAATTATTGCATTGTCGGCTTTACAGCGGAGGTCGCCCTGGATGAACTGGTTGAACTCGGAACCAGATACCACCTTCCGGTGATGCAGGATTTAGGAAGCGGCACTTTTATCGATTTCTCGAAATACGGATTGATTAAAGAACCGACGGTTCAGGAGTCGGTTGGCTTGGGAACCGATATCATCACCTTCAGCGGCGATAAACTCCTGGGAGGACCTCAGGCCGGTATCATCGTTGGGAAAAAAGAGATCCTGGAAAGAATTAAGAAAAATCCCCTCACACGCGCCCTGCGTGTTGACAAGATGACTCTGGCCGCGCTTGAGAGTATTCTCAGACTCTATCGCACCGAGGCTCAAGCCCTTGAAACCATCCCTACTTTGCATATGCTGACCCTCCCCCTGACAGCCATCGAAGCCAAAGCGAATAAATTGCAGCGCTCACTGAGCGCCATTGATAACACCCATCTGCACATCCAGCTGATAGACCGGTCCTCACGGGCCGGCGGCGGATCGTTACCGCTGTTGGAGATTCCCAGCAAGTGCGTCGGCATCAATGTTGACGGGCTTTCGGCCGACGCGATTGATCAAGAGATGCGGGCCAATGATCCGCCCGTCATTGCTCGAATTGAAGAAGATTTGTTTGTCATGGACCTCAGGACTATTCAGGAGGAAGAAATCGCAATCATCGTTACGGCATTTAAACAGCTTTTGCAAAAGGCCTCGTCATGAAAAAAGATCCACCGCGCAATCCCTTCAGTGAGAGCAAAGACCACAGAATTTTTCTTTACAAACGCGATTCAAGGCACGCCCGCCTTATCGAATCGGCCAGTCCGGCTTCTTCTCCAACAACCAAGGTTGAACCGGACGAACTTCTGAAGGAAATATTTCCGGATTTACGGATTGGAAAGGCGTTTATCAGCCACGCCCTGTCGCAGCTTGACGCATGTGCGACCTTTGGGGCCATGGTGATTCTGATTGATCCTTTGAAACATCCCGACGGAGGTTTATATCATGAGGCGATGATAGAAATACCGCCCGAAATTGAAATGGATGTGGCCCATACCATCGATACCGTTTGCAAGACTCAAAAAGGGGATTGGGGTCATCTGGAACAGGGTGTATTCGGATGTTTTCTCCCGGATATTCCCGATAGCCTTTGTATGGATTTGGCCCAAGAGATCCAGAAAAAATTATCTGTGCGGCGGCCGGAAACAGTCTCAATTGGGATTGCCGGTTATCCCAGTATCAATTTCCCCAAAACCCGAATTATAGATAACGCTTATAAGGCCCTTGAACACGCCGGATTTTTCGGTCCCGGCAGTACCGTAATTTTTGATGCCGTCAGCCTAAACATCAGTGCCGACAGCCTGTATCAGAAGCGGGATCTCCCGGGAGCCGTCGAAGAATTTACTTTTGCGTTGATGCTGGACCCTTCCAATGTGAATGTCCACAACAGCCTCGGTGTCTGTTACGGAGAACTGGGCGATTTCGAAAAAGCCCTCGAGGCCTTTGAAACCGCATCGTGGCTTGACCCGCAAGAAGTGATGGCGCTCCACAATAAGGGACTCATATATATGCTTAAAGGAAAGCGGGAAAAAGCCCTTGAATATTTCCTTGAGGCAGAACGCAAAGGTGACGATATTTCCGAAGTCACACTTCAAATCGGCAAGCTTTATCTTGAATTAAACCAAACAGACAAGGCCCGCAACTATCTTGAAAGGGCGGCTCGAATCAAACCGGCCTCAGGCCTGGTATATGCAGCTCTGGGTGACTGTTACGTTTCATTGGAACGGTTTGATGAGGCGATCGCCGCCTTTCAAAAGGCAATCAAGAAAAACCCCAATGACGCCGCCTCCCTTTCGGCTCTCGGGTCTCTGCACGAATCTAAAGATGAAAATCTGGAAATTGCCACAACTTTTTGTTTGCACAGTGTTAAAATTCAACCCGAAAACGGTCTTTTCTGGTATCGCCTGGGCAACCTCTATCTCAAACAAAACCGACTCAAAGACGCCCTGGTGGCATTTATGGATGCCAAAAGCCGGGGTTATGACGCCGACCCGCTGATTGCCGAGATTCAACAAAAAATCACCACCGAAGCGGATTGAACTTAACTGTTGAGTAGGACGACACGAACCCAAAATGAATCAAACCGTTTTGGACATCTTGGCCGAAAGCCTTGCGGTAGAAGAGCAATCGATTAAAAATAACCTCGATCTGATTGTCGAGGCCGCCGGCATGCTGGCCGCCTGTATCGCCGCAGATAACAAAATCCTTATTTTCGGCAATGGGGGAAGTGCGGCGGACGCACAACATATCGCTACGGAATTTGTTAACCGTTTCCAAATCGAACGTCCCCCGCTGGCGGCAATCGCCTTGACGACCGACACCTCGATTATTACCAGCATCGCCAATGATTACAATTTTGACGATATTTTTGGCAAACAAATCCGCGCTCTCGGTCAAAAAAACGATATTGCGATCGGGATCAGCACCAGCGGCAATTCTCGAAATGTCATCCAGGCCGTCAAGGACGCTCAAATGACAGGCATCACGACCATCGGGCTGACCGGCCGGGGCGGAGAATTGGCGCAATTGGCCGATCTGGTGTTTAAGGTCGAATCAGACATAACCGCTCGTATTCAAGAAACACATATCTTGATTGCCCATATCCTTTGCGACCTTGTTGACCGGATTCTGTTTCCGGATAAATTTCAGGAGATGCCGACACTCCCGCAAAAGAACTTTTTTTAACCCCTGGAAGCAATCTATTATGCCAAAACCAATTAAGCCGATTCAATTGAAACACCTAAAAACCTATTCGCTCAATGAACGTCAAAGCAAAGTTTCGGCAGCTGATTTTGCCAAAGCCTGGCCAAAAGGTGCCGCTTTTAGGGTTTTTCTGGACGGTCTCCCGAATATCCTGGCCGGACATGAAATCCGCAGCGCCATACGTGCCATTGCCGCCGCTTATCAGCAGCACAAACCTGTCGTCTTCGGCATCGGTGCACATGTCATAAAAGTCGGGCTCAACCCGGTCATGATTGATCTGATGGAGCGGGGTGTTATTTCAGGTGTGGCTTTAAACGGTGCCGGCATTATCCATGACGTGGAACTGGCCCTGCAGGGGAAAACATCAGAAGATGTTGATTCTGCGCTTGGAGATGGATCTTTTGGAATGGCGCATGAGACCAGCTCAATCCTAAATGACGCCATTCGGGATACATACGAATCATCCACCGGACTCGGCGAGGCTATCGGTAAATTTATCACCGCGCGCAAGTTGCCATTTCTGTCCCTCAGTATATTGGCCGCCGGTTATCGGCTGGGAATACCCTGCACCGTTCACATTGCCTTGGGAACCGATATCATTCATATGCATCCCGAATTCGATGCCGCAGCCTCGGGAAGCGCCAGCCATCGAGATTTTCGAATCTTCGCCGCCATGATCGCTGAACTGGAAGGCGGTGTATACACAAATGTGGGCTCCGCGGTCATACTCCCCGAAGTTTTTCTAAAAGCCGTCACCCTGGTACGCAATCTCGGACATCCGCTTCAGAATTTTACGACCTTAAATCTCGATTTTGTCCGGCAGTATCGACCCATCACAAATGTAGTGACCCGACCGACAGCCAAAGGAGGTCGCGGTTTTAACCTGACAGGACATCATGAGATCATGTTGCCTCTGATCGCCGCCGGCGTCATTGAAGAAATTGATGATCAATAAGGCCTTCCGTTTTTGATGACTTTGCTGTTTTAATGTTTATTATGAAGTCAACTCAAAGAATAAGAAGGAGACACCTCCATGCCAATCTATGAATATCACTGTGCCAAGTGCGGCCGGGATTTTGAATGCCTCATTTTCGGAAATGAAAAACCTCAGTGTGATTCCTGCAATAGCCGCAAGGTAAACCGGCTTATGTCGGCCTGCGGCTTTATCAGCAAAGGCGGTTCAGGCGAAACCGTCAGCTCTTCGGCCTCCTCGTGTGGCGGCTGTTCCGCCTCCAGTTGTGCCGGCTGTCACTAATGACTCCATCTTCCCGAAGAATCAGAATCGGAACGCGTGGAAGTAAGCTGGCCCTTTGGCAGGCAAACTGGGTCAAATCGGCCTTGGAATCTATCGATCCCGGTCTTTGCATTGAACTCGTCATTATCAAAACCAAAGGGGATAAAATCCTGGATGTGCCCCTGGCTGAGGTCGGGGGCAAGGGGCTTTTTGTAAAAGAGATCGAAACCGCAATCTTAGAAAATCGAATCGATCTTGCGGTGCATAGCATGAAGGATATGCCCGCCGATATGCCCGCCGGCCTGCAGATCGGTGCTGTTCCCGAACGTGAAAACCCGGCCGATGTCCTTATCTCAAAAAATGGGCAGACGCTGGCCGAACTAAAGCCTCACGCCTGCATCGGCACCAGCAGTCTTCGCCGTACGGCACAACTCCGTTTTGGCAGACCCGATATCAGCATATTGCCCTTAAGAGGCAACCTCGACACACGCATTAGAAAGCTCGAAGCCGGAGAGTTCGATGCCGTTATTTTGGCGGCAGCCGGGGTCAGGCGACTGGGATTTGGAAATAAAATCTCTGAATACTTTGATCCCGACCGGATACTGCCGGCGGTTGGGCAGGGGGCCCTTTGCATTGAAATCAGATCAGATGATTCCGAAAATTTACAGCTCATTTCCGGATTGGACCATAACCCAACCCGGATGGCTGTTTCGGGTGAACGGGCTTTCCTCAATCGTTTGGAAGGGGGTTGTCAGGTTCCCATAGCCGCTTACGGACAAGTGGTCCATGATCGGTTTATCCTCAGTGGACTCGTCGCGGAAGTGAATGGATCGGAACAAATCAAGGATTCTTTGACCGGATCACCAGCGGATTGCGAGGGGATTGGGCTCGCGCTGGCAGAACGTCTGCTTGATAGGGGCGCGGCCCGAATTCTGAACAAATTAACTTCAAATCGTACATGTTGAACATAATGACTTCCAAACAAGGCAAGGTGTTTTTAGTGGGTGCCGGCCCGGGCGACCCGGATCTGATGACCATCAAAGGCCGAGAATGCATCCGCAGGGCAGATGTCATTATTTATGACCATCTGGCAGATCCGGTGCTTTTGGAATCCGCATCCGGGGACGCTGAAATTATCTATGCCGGGAAAAAAGGCGGTGATCATACCCTTTCGCAAGCTCAAATTAGCGCTCTAATCATATCGAAAGCTAAAAAAGGAGGTATCGTCACCCGGCTCAAGGGTGGAGATCCATTTGTTTTCGGCCGTGGCGGAGAAGAAGCACAGTCATTGGTAGAAGAAGGGATTTCTTTCGAGGTGGTGCCCGGCGTCACCTCTGCGATTGCGGCACCGGCATATGCGGGGATTCCGCTCACGCATCGCAATTTCACTTCCGCCTTCACGATCGTTACCGGCCACGAGGATCCCCTAAAATCCGAATCAAGGATCAACTGGCCCGCCTTGGCCAAAATCGGCGGAACCATCGTCTTTCTGATGGGGGTTAAAAATCTGCCCCATATTGTTGAGCAGCTCATTCGAAATGGAATGGACGCTGATACACCCGTAGCCCTTGTGCGATGGGGTACAACCCCGCGTCAAACAGCTGTCACCGGGACCCTGGCCACAATTGTGGCTAAAACCGAGGCAGCCGGGATCAAAGCGCCGGCAATCATTGTCATCGGCGATGTTGTTCGACTGAGAAAGGATTTAAACTGGTTTGAAAAAAGGCCCCTGATGGGAAAATGCATACTAGTCACACGGGCACGCAAACAGGCCAGCGTTCTGGTAAAGCGGCTCTCCGAACTGGGTGCCGAATGCCTCGAGTTCCCGACCATTGAAATCATTCCCCCGGATGACTGGGAACCCCTTGATCAGGCTCTTGCCGAACTTTCCTCTTATGATTGGGTCATTTACACAAGTGTGAACGGGGTCGATCATTTCTTTCAACGGTTGTTTGCCACCGGCAAAGATGTTCGGGCCTTAAATCATTTAAATGTCGCCACAATCGGCCCGGAAACCGCACGCAGGCTCTTTGATTTTGGGATTAAAAGCGATATTATTCCTGAAAGCTACCGGGCCGAATCGGTCGTTGACGCATTTACACAAACCGCTGTAAAAGGCACCCGAATCCTTCTCCCCCGCGCCGAAAAAGCGAGACCGCTTTTGCCCCGGGAACTGACGCGCATGGGTGCCTTGGTGAATGAAATTACGGCCTATCGCACCCGATCCGTTGTTGAAGATAAGGACCGCCTGACAAAACAACTCGAAGCCGGCAACGTCGATATGATTACATTTACCAGTTCTTCTACGGTTGAAAATTTCAAATCTTTGTTGCCCTCCCATCGATTCGATCAACTGATGGCCGGAATGACAATTGCCTGTATCGGCCCGATTACGGCCGATACGGCCAGATCCCTCGGCTTCGACGTTCACATCACCGCTGAATCCTATACAATACCGGGTCTTTGCCAAGCCATCACCCAATACTATCACCCTAAATGAGCGTAAACAAAAGGAAGAAGCATTCCATCTGTTTAAAGTTATTACACATTTTCAGTCTCATCTTACATTTTAGAGCTCCTCTATGGGTGAAATTTAAAAACCTTTTAAATTCTTCATTTTGTTTACCTTACAGGAAAGCCCAATTCACCCCATCTCCTTCGTTGCCAAGGGCTCGCAATAGTTTACTATGGCGTCGCCCGTGGACGCCTTGGATCTGGGGCAAACTGAACTTTCGCTCAATTAGGGTATCAAAAGCAGAAATGGGCCCCCCGCAAGTAGCTGTTGACCTTTTGCGGTCGTATGGTGTATTTTTATTACTCTCTATTTGACCCACTTTTAGCATTCCACTATCAAGGATTGAAGGGCTCTGCAGCCCCAGCGACGGGATCTGCGCTTTGCTTCGACAAGCTGCGGGGAATGCGCTCGCTGTTACGGTTCATGCGGCGGCCTTAACGTTTGGGGAATAGAATGGACAAATACCTCGAAAAACTACCCACCTATGTCGATGAGCTGAAATCCATCAAAGACACCATCATAACCAACATCGTGTTTATCGGGGAAACTCCGGCCCCCACTTTTCAAGAGAAACGCCGTTCTCAGCTTTTTTTAGACCGTCTGGCGGAATCCCAGGTCGATGAGTGCACCACCGATGGATATCGAAACCCGATCGGCATCATCCGCGGAACTTCCCGCACCAAACCGCCGATTTTCGTAGTGGCCCACCTCGATACGGTTTTCCCCAGAGACATCGATCACAATTTTTCGGTCAATGAGACTTCCATAACCGGCCCCGGCATTTTGGACAACTCGATTGGAGTGGGTATCCTGGTTTCTCTGCCGGATATATTTAAAAAATTGGGACTTCATTTTAACTCCGATATTGTCTTGGCCGGCGTGATCCAGTCCATGGGCAAAGGGAACCTGCGAGGCATTCGGCACCTGGTTAAAACCTGGTCAACTCCCATCCGGGGCGCACTCTGCATCGAAGGAGGGGAACTGGGCCGTTTGAATTATAACTCGGATGGCATGATCCGCTGTGAGGTCGAATGTACTATCCCCGTCGGCAACGGGTGGAAATACGCATTCAAACCCAACGCGATTCTCATTTTAAATGACGTCATCAATCAGATACTACAACTCCGGCTACCCCAAAAACCGCGCTCAAGGGTCATTATCGGCAAAATTTCGGGCGGCATGACCCACGGTGATATTGCCAACAGCGGGACCCTCGGTTTTGAAATTCAAAGCGATTCCGATAAAATGGTTAAAGCCATTTTCAACGATATCCGGGACATTGTAAACGGTATCAGCCATGAGTACCATGTTGATCTGAATCTCAACACGATCAGCAACCTGAGTGCTTCGAAACTAAAATATAACCATCCCTTGGTTAAAAGCGCGGTTGCGGTCATGCAAAAACTCGATTTGAAACCGGTTAGCGAACCGACAGAAACGGAACTTTCCATTTTTCTTTCCCGCAAAATTCCGGCCGTAACGCTTGGCATTACCCATGGTGAAAATTATCATCGCCCTGACGCCAGAGTTGAAATCGATCCGATATTTAAAGGAATCACACAGATCATCGGCATCATTCTGGCAATTGACAATGGAGCCTGTGATGAATAATAGCTGGCTTGACACGCACACGTTTCATTATTCCGACTTTACAGATCTCAATCGTCTGGTGAAAGAAAAGAAGCGCAAAAATCTGACGATTTCACTCTGCCTGCCCACCTTGAACGAAGAAAAAACGATTGGCAAAGAGATTCTGGTCATGAAATCCGAGCTGATGACACGCTATCCCCTTTTAGATGAAATTGTCGTTGTCGATTCCGGCTCGACTGACAAAACCAGAGATATTGCCGCATCTTTTGGTGCCGATGTATATGAGGCCGATGGCATTCTACCCCATCTCGACAAATTCAAGGGTAAAGGCGAAAACCTGTGGAAGGCGCTTTTTATCACCCGCGGGGATATTATCATTTACCTTGATGCCGACATCAAAAACATTCACCACCGTTTTGCATATGCACTCGTAGGCCCGCTGCTGCTATCCGATAATATCAAATACGCCAAAGCCTTTTATGACCGACCCATTGCCACCGGCAAAAGTAAAGTCCGGCCTACTGGCGGGGGGCGTGTCACCGAACTTGTGACACGGCCGTTGTTTTCGCTCATTTTCCCGGAGCTGACCCAAATCATCCAACCGCTGTCCGGTGAATACGCAGGCTACCGCGATCTGTTCGAAAAAATCCCTTTTCCGATTGGCTACGGCATTGAAACCAGTATGATTTTAGACATCTATGAAAAATGGGGGCTCGATGTAATGGCCCAAGTGGATCTGGAAAAGCGGGTTCATCGCAACCAGGCAACCAAGGCCTTAGGGAGGATGTCATTTGTTATTCTCAAAACTTTTGTCAATCGCATCCAAAAACTGGGACTTGTCGATCTAAAGGCGGATATGTTCGATGAGATGATTCAGTATAGCCTTGTTAAAAACCGATACAAACCTGATATTTTTCATATCGAGGGCGTGGAACGGCCGCCGATGATTGAGATCTCCGATTATCGCAAAAAGTTTAATATTAAGAAAAGTAAGCCGAAGACCTCATAGACCACACCGGCCACCAAAAAAGCCCGGGTCGAAAGAATGGGAGGCCACATTTACTCACATATCTCAGCATCGACCCGGGCATTTGAAGCGCTGAAACGCGATGCTCTAATAAATCGCATTTCAGACAATTCCGCAGGCATGTAGCAATCTTTTAAACCTGAATCAAGTGTTTTTTTAAATAATTGCGGTTTTTTTTCGTTTTCTCTCAAAAAACAGTTTCCCGGCCATTGCCCGTACTCAGCCACAACCAGGTACTGATACTCTAAAGTGTCCAATTCAGAAATGCAGATTTTTGACGAAAAACTTCGTTCTCCATAGTCACCAGTCGCAACAAACACTGGCCTCCAGGATTTGAAATAGTGTCTATCCAGAAATAGTAGATTTTGGTTCAGGACAAGGCCGCAGTTTTTTTTCAGCCGCAGGCGTAGCGTGTCTACGTTGAGGATTGCAAAAATGCGAGAACGCTGTCATGCGCCGAAAGATGCTACTTATGGATGGACACTAGTTGCGTAATGTCGCCACTAGCCGCAGCGGATGGATGAGAAGCTCTAGGGCCGATATTATACTGTTACACACCACATCTGCAGCTTGAATGGTTTCAGCAGCGGCCCCTTCCCCGAGAATTACCGCTATTCCCAGCACAGCTTCTTTTAGCATAAGTCGGTCATTGCGCCCATTGCCGATGCAGACCGAATGATTCCGGCCCAGGTTTTGAACATATACCCGCTTCCCATGATCCTGATCCTTAACCGGCATGATGGAAAGCTGGCATGGAATTCCCTGCATCCCCTTTTCTACCTTGCCAAATGTATCTGCCGTAATCACATGAATCTCCAATTGGGTTGCTAATTTGACAAGTGTTTCTTTGACGCCGGGAAGCATATCGCCATCGACGGCCAGAGTCCCATTGTAGTCGAGCACCATATACTTCAATTGCAGTTTTGTGAAACCGGGAATATCAATCACAATCATCATGACCCCCTTTTTTAGGCGTTGACCACATCCTCGCTGTAAAAATCACGCGGCAAGATTCCTCCCGATCGCTCAAAAGCGTCAATCCAACCCTGCACCCGTTCTTGGCCGTAAGTGTTTTGCCATGCCGCTACGATGAGATCGACGGGAATATCGGCGTAAGAGCCATGATAAGCCACATACTCCATAAACTTTTTTTGCTCCATATTATATGGCTGAAAAATGGAATCCTCACGGCCATTGAATTCTAGCGGGGCAACCTTATGACGCTGACAAAGTTCTTTGTTAAAAGCCGGTGTGGCAATGACCCATTTGCCCTCCAGATACATTTCCGTATACCCGTGATACACAAACAGGTCGCATCCCAGGTGTTGGAGCAGTTGTTTGGTAGCCAGATGGCTGCGAACCGTCGCGAATCCCATGCGGGCCGGTATGCCGCAAGCCCTGGCCAGGGCACACAGCAGGCTGGCTTTGCTGACGCAGTATCCGCGGCCGCTTTGTAATACACGACTGGCCTGGTAGTGCTCAGGAAGATAAAAGGGGGAATAAGGATCATACCAGATCCCGTCGCGCACCGCATAATAGAGTTTAACCGCCTTGGCGACAGGATCTTCGCCTATGCCTTTGACCAGGGAAAATGCATGCTCCCGGATATCGCTGTGATCACTATCGATAATCGGTGTGGGTAAAACATACTTGAGATCGGGGTTGTCTGCTGGTTTCATCTATTATCCTCCGGTTTTTAGTTGCCCTTGCATATCAAATAAGAGATCCGTTCGTCAAAGCAATCTTACGGGCAATATTTGGGAACAAGTCCTTTGAGTTGACACCCGCAAAGGCCGATGATATCTTCACCCTCGTTTCAGCGCAGCATGTTAGTGCTTGATGAATTCTTTTAATCGTCCGGTGTGAATTTATTTTAGCCGATGAAAAAATATATTAAATGGATCATAGTGGCGCTGGTTTTGGCCTATACCATCGGCCTTGAGATCTATCACGGCGGTGAAAAATTGCCGTGGGCACTTATTTTTGCGGGTGTGGTCGTCTTTTTTGTCTACTCTTTTGGGAAAGGAAGCAAAAAATCCTGACGCAGTTGCCCCCTGACGCCAACCGCCTCAAACAGGCGGTCGTTGACTTTTTGGCGCAGATCAAGGAATTCCGTCTTTGGATCGAAGGACAAAAAAAGATATCTGTGCGCGTCATGC
>CAZNFS010000072.1:0-14109 GCA_964572695.1 uncultured Desulfobacteraceae bacterium | reverse complement strand
AATAAAACATTTTCAACCCACCGAATTTAATACATTTTCAGCTCGCCCCTGACATGATAGCGCTGTAAAAACAGCGATTAAACGGAAAACGGCACTCTATTTTAAAACAATAAACGGTTTTAGCTAGGTAGATTCAAGTTACAAGTGCACCCCCAATAGCGTTGTTGAAGACTTCATGTGGCGTCTGATAATGGACTGACCTTGCGCTTGACACTGACCCGGCTTGTGATTCACACTATTAGGACAGAAAACGTTATGCTTTTGAAAAATTGGGGAAAAGAATGATTAATAGATCCGCTTTAATTTTAAAATATAATGAACCTTTTGTGCGATGGATTAACGAAGTTGATCCAGATAAAGATGATCCTGGGATAACGTCAGAAAGTGCTAATGACGATAAAACCGTGTATTTGATAACAGATGATGATGGTGAAAACATTGAAAAATGGATATCATTAAATTTCAAAACACTATTTGAGGCTGAATTAGAGGGCTGGTATACCGACGAATCAATTTGGCCGAAAAAGAGAGACAGAAAAACATTCAATAAATGGTTTTCAATTGAGTGTCACACCGTCATAATCGATACCGTCCAAGATGCTATTGAAGATGATGAAACATAAAATCACCACCTGATCGGCTACAACCTTCGGCTTGATTAGGGGATCGGGCTAACGCTTTGTAATAATGAATAAAGCGCTATAAAATTGACGGTTAAAATGGCTTAGAAGGCCGATTTTGTAGTTTAAAATGAGTGTTTAAGGGAATTCGTTCTTATGCCGCGCGCCAAACGATACCACATACCGGGCTACATCCGGCACAGCACCCAACGAGGTCACACAAATGACAAATTGGGAGCGTTGGTCTCGATTTGTCAAAAACTGCTTGACAATAATGATCGTGCTGCTAAATTGGGATTATAATTGTCTAATTTGACAAGGTAGCTCTCATGTTCGAACGCCAGATGCGCTCTGTGCTGGAGGAGATGGCCCGGTCCTTCCCGGTGGTCACGGTTACCGGGCCGAGACAATCCGGAAAAACCACCCTGGTAAAAATGGTATTTCCGGACAAGGCCTATGTATCCCTTGAAGATCTGGACACCCGGGAATTTGCCCATACCGATCCGCGGGGCTTCCTGAATCAGTACGCTCAAGGGGCTGTCATTGACGAAATACAGCACGTCCCCGGGCTGCTTTCATACATTCAGACCCTTGTAGACCAAAGCAATCAAAGCGGTCTCTTTATCCTGACCGGCAGCAATCAGTTCAAATACCTGCAATCCATCACCCAGTCTCTGGCCGGCCGCACCGGCATCCTCAAGCTGCTCCCCTTTGCCTATGATGAGATTTACTTCGATCGCGCCAGGCCATTGAATACCGTCTTGCATACCGGTTTTTACCCACGCATTTTCGACCAGAATGTTCGCCCCGGTTTTTTTTACGCGGCCTATTTCGAAACCTACATCGACCGTGACGTGCGCACTTTGCTCAAGATCAAGGACCTGATGCAGTTTCAGAAATTCGTCAGGATTTGTGCCGGAAGAACCGGTCAGCTTGTCAATTTCAGCGCTATCGCCAACGAAATTGGTGTTACGCATAAAACCGTGAAGGAGTGGCTTTCGATTCTGGAAGCCAGCTACATCGTTTACCTGTTGAAACCGTATCACCGCAACTACAACAAACGGATTTTAAAATCTCCCAAGCTGTATTTTGTCGACGTGGGCCTCGCCGCCCACCTGCTCGGAATTGAAGCGCCCGACCAGCTCATCACCCATCCACTGCGGGGAGAGTTGTTTGAAACTTTTGTGGTTGCCGAATTTTTAAAATATCGTTTCAACGCCGGAAAATCGGACAACCTTTATTTCTTCAGGGACAGAACCGGAAACGAAGTTGACTTGATCGTTGAAATCGGTGCGCGGCCGGTTCCACTGGAAATCAAGTCCGCCCAGACCGTCAGTCCGACGTTCTTCAAGGGGCTGAACACATTCCGAAAACTCGAAAGGCGAACACCGGGGGCGTTCCTGATCATGGGTACGTCCATCCGTCAGGATCGCTCGGCGTGCCGGGTGCGCGGCTTTTCTCAGCTTTCGGAGATATTTGAAAAGCTCGACGGATTTTAACGATTTCCCCAGCCTTGGGTCTGCAACATCTTAGACGTATCAAAGAAAGGAGGGAAAAATGAAGACTTTTGCCGATAAAGCGTACGCTCTATTAAGGAAGGTACCTAAAGGGCGCGTGACGACCTATAAAGAAATTGCCCATGCCCTGGAAACCAGAGCATATCGGGGAGTCGGGCAGGCCATGCGAAGAAACCCGTATGCGCCCGAGGTTCCCTGACATCGAGTTGTTGCCACATCCGGTCGGATTGGGGGATTTCAAGGAAAGACATCGGGAACCGCTATACAGAAAAAACTAAAAATGCTCAAAGACGAAGGGATCGAGTTTCGCGGAGGAAAAATAAGGAATTTTGAAGACGTTCTTTTTCGATTCTCCTAGAGCCGGAGGTTTCGCTTGTGATGATATTCTTAGACCCAAACAAACCAATTTCAACATGTATATCGGAGAAATGTGATAATTGCACAGTTCGTAAAACCCTGCATTGTCACTTTACGCTCAGAGATTTGATACATTTCTATTTGATTGTTTTGCCCTCTTTTCTATTGGGAGGAGCTGGAATTTACCATGCAGGCGGCGGGTGGTTAATTCCATGGCTGATAATCATAATCGGATTTTTTGGTTTTGTTGAAATCCGGGTGATGTGTTCCCATTGTCCTCATTATGCTGAAGAGGGAAGTTCATTAAAATGCTGGGCCAATTACGGTTCACCCAAAATATGGAAATACCGACCTGGCCCAATGACGTATTGGGAAAAGGTTATATTTTTCAGCGGTTTTGCGCTAGTCTGGGGATATCCGCTCATTTTTCTCATGGCCGACTTTCAATTGTTTCTACTAATGGTTTATCTTCTGACGGTAGCAGGCTTTTTTATGACATTAAGAACGTTTCTTTGTTCCCAGTGTATGAATTTCGCATGTCCGCTGAATACGGTTAATAATGGAGTTCGCAGAGATTTTTTTGAACAAAATCCCGAGGTTGGGAAAGCCTGGAATATTGATATCAAGCACAAGGAACGATGAGAAGCTATCTCAAAAAAGCCTTTTGGCCCAAACTCGGCGTTGAGCCCTCGCGTCAAGTCCTCGACATACTTGAGTATGCCTGTGGGTTGAAGCTTGGCCTCGCCTTGACCTTGAACCAAAATCTTTTTTTTGAGATGACTTCGAGTTAGAATAGGCTAACAAGTAAATCCGGCGGAGATAAAAACAGTCAATCGCTTGGCGATAATAATTAAACTTATGCCTGAAAGGAATTTGAAGCGTTTACCTGGTCAAGTCGCCCAAGCAAAAAATCTTTATTTTTCTGCGTATGCCTGCGGCTAGCATGTATAATTTCAATCGCAACCATTAGGGATCAACGGTTTTCCCTTTTAAATGACCCCAACTCTTTTAGAGATGATCCAAATATGTTTAAACATGTGGAAAAAATAATTGGCCCTTATGAGAAACCGGAGACCGCTTTTCATCCCTACGATCATAGGGCCGCAGAAGTTGCCGGGCATTTGAAGAAACTCGCAGAATTGTACATGCCCGAAGTAACCATCGAACACATTGGCAGTACGGCGATACCCGGATGTCCCGGCAAAGGAGTCATAGATTTGATGGCACTCTATCCAAAGGAACATCTTGTTACCATTATGGCCCTGCTTTCGGCGTTGGGGTTTCAAAGGCAAGGCAAAGAGTTTAGAAATAGGTTTCCGGATACACGGCCGGTAATGATGGGAACCTTTGAATATGATAACAGCTCCTTTCTGGTATATGTTCATGTCATTCATAAAGACTCGTACGAGGCCGTCCGATTTCGTATCTTTCGCGACAGATTATGCAACGACTCTGAATTGCTATTCGCTTACATTGCGGAGAAAAAACGCATTATTTTGGAGGGAGCAACTGATACAGATGATTATGCGGAAATGAAAAAAGCGATAATCCAACGAATACTTGGTGATGATTATGATGAAAAAAATCACTCAAAAATCTAATTTCGACTGGATAAGTTATAAATAAATCAGGTGAAAGCAATTATACACACAAAATTCGGACCACCGGATGAACTTCAACTCAAAGAGGTGGAAAAACCGGTTCCCGGGGACAATGAAGTATTGATAAAAATACACGCGACAACGGTCACATCCACGGATTGTAACGTTCGCAATTTCACATTTGTGCCCACAGTGTTCCAGGTCCCCGCGAGACTGTTCATGTTCGGTGTATTCAAACCAAGAATAAATATATTGGGGATTGACCTGGCCGGAGAAATTGAGGCGGTGGGCAAAGATGTAATACGATTTAAAGAAGGTGACCCGGTTTTTGGAACACCGGGAATGACTTTTGGGGCCCATGCCGAATACACATGCGTGCCGGAAGATGCGGCGTTGACGATAAAACCGGCCAACATGAGCTGGGAGGAAGCAGCCCCAATTTTTTTGGGGGCGAGTACCGCGTTATTTTACCTTCGGGACAAGGGTAATATAGCGGCCGGACATAAAGCACTTATCTATGGTGCTTCCGGAGCTATAGGCACCTATGCGGTGCAGCTTGCCAAGTATTTTGGAGCAGAAGTTACCGGGGTATGCAGTACCGTGAATCTGGAAATGGTGAAATCCCTGGGAGCGGATAAGGTCATTGATTACACGCAAGAGGATTATACCGAAAGCGGCGAGACCTATGATCTTATTCTTGATGCCGTCGGAAAGACTTCGTTTTCACGCTGCAGGAAATCTCTGAAGCCAAAGGGTATTTTTCTTCCGGTGGTAATGGATTTAACAGAGCTTGTTCAAATATTATGGACTTCAATGGCAGGCGGTAAGAAAGTGAAAGGCGGGGTAGCGGGCGAAAGTGTAGAAGATCTGGATTTTTTCAAAAAACTCATCGAGGAAGGGAAATTAAAACCGGTCATAGACAGGCGCTACCCGCTGGAACAGACTGCCGAGGCTTTCCGGTATGTTGAAAAGGGGCACAAAAAGGGAAATGTCGTCATAACTTTGGAACACAATTTGAACCGGGAGATCCTCCGTTCTGCATAAAATGTGTAGCGGTCTGTCCCATGGGCAAGCCAAAATGAAAAAGGGTACGGCAAAGATTTTGGATCTTACTCCCATCGCACCTTGATGGGGTTCCGGTCAACGGTACGGAGGTACTTGAGCTTCGGATAGCCCAGGATCAAAACGCTGAGCAGCTGGTGGCCGGGCGGCAGGTTTAAGGCCTGCTGCAGCGGCGGGTGGTGTCTGGCGGCAATTTCGCAAAGACCGATGTAACAGGTTTCCAGGCCCATATTCGGCGCCATCAGCGTCAGGGTCTGGGCCGCAATGACACAATCGTCTTTTGGGGTGCTGGGCTGCATCTCGGAATGAAACAGCATCACGGCCGGAGCACCGTAAAAGATGGGATCCAGGCCCGACGCCCGGACTTCCACCAGGCGCTTCCGAAATCCAAGCGTATCCAGCAGATCCTGAAGCTCCTGAGGGATTGCCTGGCCGTCTTTTTTTAACCGATCTGCCTGCGCCTCGGTCTTGCGAATCATATCTTGAAAAAAATCAACGGTCAGATCGGATAGCTGTTTTATTCTATCGCGGTCCTGCAAAACGATGATTTCGACGCTTTGCCGGTTGCTTCCGGTGGGAATATAGCGGCATAAATCGACCATTGTTTCGAGGTCCCGGCGGGGTATGGCCTTGCTTTTGAAGTGGCGGTGGCTGCGGCGGCGTTTCACGAACTGGATGAAGTCTTGCGGATCGAACCGGACCGGATCGCCGATGGCGACAAAATCGTCCTGCTTCAATTTTTGATGCGTGATGGCATTGGGCGGGCAAAGCGATATGCAATGGCCGCAAAGGTTGCAGTTATCCTGATCGGCATTTGCCGTTACCGTATCCCCTGCGTGGGTGAAACAGCGGACGCACCTGATGGCACAGAGACCGCAGGCATTACATTTTTCCTTGTCGATCGATATCCAATTCATGAAGTCCTCCCAATATATCCAGACAGTTATCTCTATTGTTGCAAAAGCTTGTTTGGCGTGGGTTTAGATATCCAAAAAGGGGCTTGTCTGTCAAGGAAGATGCCGTTTGCGGGTATCAACCGGTCCGGGCGGCGTATTGTTTCCCGCGGTATTCCAGGCCCCAGGCGCCATCGATTTTGACCAGCCCGAGTTCAAACCCGGTTAAAATCTGTGTCATCGGGCGCCCAAGCAAAAAATCCATCATTTCCGGATCCAGGTTCGCCATTTCAGCCATCACACCGCGCAGCTGCTGGTCGTAACGGATCATAGCGAGTACGCTGCGGACCGCTTCGGCTGTGCGATGGCCTTCTTTCAAATTCTGAATATATTTGTGGACGTCGCCATAGGCACACCGCCGCTCGTGGTCGACCGCCAGCGCATTCAATCCTTCCATCTGAAACAGCAGATCGGCTCGCGTGAGCCGGTTGGCGCCATAAATATCTTCCAGCGCCGTCGTGTCCCAGCATTTCAAAACCCGACATTCCAGCGGCCGTTGTCGATAAATCGTACAGTGGTTGCCCCGGGTTGCATCCCAAAAACGACAGGTCCATGAATCGCGCACCCCTTTTATTTTGATGATATCGCCAGTGGCTTGAAATAATTCCCCTTGGACATTGTCGCGGATGCGCTCGCCCGAACGGATCGTGTACAGGCACTTCAGTGGGATCCGACCCGATTCGATCAGGACCCGATCCTCTCCATGCAGTGCCGGCCCGCCGGCTTTACAACAGGTTCCGCAGCGCCGGCATTGGGTCATCTTTTCCGGTTTCGTCTTGGTGTCCACAGGCTTTAGGCTTGACCTTTTTGTTTAGCCATCGATGTTTAAATTGATGGCTTTTTACGAGATCATCAGTATTGACCTTTTTAGGTTAAAAATAATAACAATAGGATTCGGAGATAATGGCTTCCGCATTTTGGAATAAATTAATTGTGAAATCCAGAATTAAAATGGTCATGTTTTCAATTTCTTCGGTAATTGAACCGCAATAGCGAGCGCATTCCCCCGTAGCTTGTCGAAGCGAAACGCAGATCCCGCTATATCGGGGCTGCGGGGAGGTTGAAAAAAAGCGGATAAAAGGCAATGCAAAACGCCACCCAACCGAAAGCCAGGCTATTTTTTCTGGATAATCTCAGAATTTACCTGACTATTTTGGTCATTTTTCATCACGCCGCGCTGGCCTATGGCGGGATAGGGGCCTGGTATGTCGGCAGAGACCCGATGACGGATCAGATCAGCCCCATTTTATTGATCATCTTCGGCGCTATCAACCAGTCTTACTTTATGTCCGCGTTTTTCCTGCTGGCGGGGTATTTTACGCCGCGTTCGCTGGAACGCAAAGGGGCCAAACAATTCCTGATAGACCGCCTGATTCGGCTGGTCATTCCCATTCTCATTTTCTCAACCCTTATTATTAACCTCAACGGCTATATTTTGAACACACTGTACAGGGGACAGCCCTTGCGCCTGCGCCTCGATTACGCCCCCGGACATCTTTGGTTTCTGCAAGGCCTGGTGGTTTTTGCCCTTGCCTACATGATCTACAAAGCCTTGAGCAGGGGCAGAAAAGAGAGCGGCTTTCAAATCTACCGGGGAACCTTTCCCCCCGACAAGGTGCTTTTCATTAGCGTTGCCGCGCTGACTGTTTTCACTTTCTTGGTGCGTTTTGCCTACCCGGTTGGCGAGTGGACGCTGGGCATTCAACCGGCCCAGTTTGTCCACTACAGCTTTTGTTTTTACGCCGGTATTTTGGCCTATCGCGGCGATTGGTTCCGGCGGCTGTCCAAGGGGCAGGCGCGGCGCTGGGGTATCATGTCGCTGGTGATAATTCCTCTCTTAACGGTTATCATGGTACTGGGAGGCGCCTTAAAGAGCGATGCCAACTTCGCCAAGTTTTTGGGCGGGCCGTACTGGCAGGCTCTGGCCTACATCGCCTGGGAAACTTTTCTGATGGTGGGTGTCATCGTTTTTCTGATTTACTTTTTCCGGGAAAAATTCAACCGGACCGGACCGCTTGTCAAATCGCTGGCGGCAAACGTTTACACCATCTACATTGTTCACGCCACCATACTCTTTTCGCTGCAAATTTTGCTGATGCCCGTCAATATCCCCACCTTTTTGAAATTCCTCATTGCCGGGCTGTTGGCCGTTCCGGTCTGTTATTTGGTCAGTATGCTCATCCGAAAGATGCCTTACGCCAAGCGGGTGTTGGGGTAGAAAAATGGGGATTGGGTAACTCTGAGGGGCAGCAATGCATAAGATTAGAACGGAGGGAATCGAATGAGTGATAATTTTTCCCCCAGGGAACACAAATTCGCCGAGCCAAAATATTTCGAAGACCTAAAGATAGGCGAACAGTTTTATATACCCTCGCGAACACTAACCGAAGCACACTTCTTAGCCTTCCAGGCGGCCTCTGGCGATAATCATCCGATTCACTATGACATCGAATATTGCCGGGCCAGGGGACACACCAACCTGCTGGCGCACGGCTTTCAGATATTGATCCAGACGGCTGCCGGCGCCGGAATTTTCCCCCACGTGATTGGGGATTCGTTGATCGGTTTTATCGAACAGTCATCGAAGTTCCTGAGACCCGTTTACGCCGGAGATACGGTTTATCCCATGCTGATAATAAGCGATCTCAAGCCGCAACGCACGACCGGCGTGGTGACCCTTCGGTCCACGGTGCACAACCAGCGCGGAGAACTGGTGCTCGAAGGCGAACACAAGTACCTGCTTAAAAAACGAAACCCAGGCAAATGAAGCGTTGCGTTAGTTACGAGCGAATTGATAAAGTACCCAATCAAAACTCAACGCAGGAGAACAGACAAAATGAAATGGAACACCCTCTATTCCAGTCGTATCGATTCAATGGGGCATTCAGATGTTGCTGAAATGTTGAAACTGGCTGAACGGCCTGAGATCATCTCCTTTGCCGGTGGACTTCCCGATCCGGCCATTTATCAGTTGGAGGAGATCAAAGAAGTTTATGAAGAGGTTCTCACTCAAAAAGGACAAACCGCGCTGACTTATGGACCGACAACCGGCGTTGCCCCTTTTAGAGAATGGCTGGCAGAACACATGACCCGGCTGGGAAGACCCTCGGAAGTCGACGAGTGCCTGGTGACAACCGGTGGGATTGCCGGTTTCGACCTCATTTGCAAAGTTTTGCTGGATCCCGGCGATATTGCCATTGTGGGTGAACCGTCTTACCTGGCTGCGCTTCAGGTCATTAGAAGCTATCAGGGTCGCTTTGCCGGTGTTCCCCTGGATGATAAAGGGATGCAGCCCGACGCACTGAAATCGACGCTTGAAGCGTTGCAGCGTGAATCTTTGCGGCCCAAATTTATCTACTTGGTTCCTTCGTTCCAAAATCCGTCCGGGGTTACGCTTTCAGAAAAGCGCCGTCAAAGAATTGTTGAAATTGCGGCTGAATATGATGTGCCCATTATAGAGGATGCCGCTTACCGCGAGCTGAGATTCGAGGGCCAGGCGCCGCCAATGCTTGCATCCCTGGACCCGCAGAACGTAATCCACATGAATACGTTTTCGAAAATCTTTAATCCGGGCGTACGGATCGGGTGGATCAGCGCAGCGCAGGAAATAACCGAGACCCTGGCATTGGCCAAGCAGGGTCAAGACCAGTGTTCTACAACAATCGGACAATATGTTGCTTTGGCTTTCGCCTCAAAGGGACTTATTGAGCAGCAGAAATCAAGGGCGATTGAGATTTATCGCCGCAAAAGAGACATCATGCTGGCCGCCTTGGAGAACTATTTCCCCAAAAGTGCGCACTGGACCAAACCGCAAGGCGGTTTTTATACGTGGGTGACGTTACCAAAGCAAATCGACACGGAAGCGCTTCTGCCAAAATCAATCGAGGAGGCCTCCGTCGCATACGGTGCCGGCCCGTCGTTCTATCACAACCGCAGCGGAAAGGAACACATGCGGCTGTGCTACAGCTACGTGCCCGGTTCCCAAATTGAGGAAGGTGTCCGCAGGCTTGGACGTCTCGTGTCCGAGATATAATTTGGAACCAAAGGAGGATATTATGACCGAGGGTAAGGGGATTTCAGATGCCTACTTCGAGAAACCAAAGTGGTCCAAAACGTGGTCACGGATCCCCGTTAAAGGGGTATATGAAGCACAGGATGTTGCCGCACTCGATTATCATAAGGATCTAAATAAACCGGGTGAGTATCCATATACGCGAGGCATATTCCCCAACATGTATCGTGGCAGACTGTGGACCCGGCGTGAGGTCTCCGGGCATTCATCCGCGGCAGCTTCAAACAAAAGACTCAAATACCTTATGGGTCAGGGCGTAACAGGGCTCAATATCATCGGAGACTTGCCCACCCAATTGATGATCGATTCCGACCACCCTTTTGCCAAAAACGAGGTTGGATTGCAGGGCACGCCGCTGGTCACGGTGGATGATATGATGATCCTGACGCGCGGCATTGCCTTAGATGAGGTAAGCTTTACCTTCAGCGCATTTACGCCGGTGATGGCTTTTTACGTGGCGGCCGGAAAAAGGAAGGGCATCAGCCCGGATCGACTGCGGGGTACAATCATAAACGATACCATACACTACCGCTACTGTTACGGGAATAAGCTTCCTCTGGATCTGGGCGTCAGGCTTGGGGTGGACTCAATCGGTTATGCAATCGACAGCATGCCCCTTTGGTATCCGTTCAGCGTGGAGTGCTACGATCTGCGGGAACATGGCATCGATGCCGTCCAAGAGCTGGCCCTGGGCTTTGCGATCGCTTTTTGTCTCATCGATGAATGTTTGCTGAGAGGATATAAAATAGATGATATCGCCTCCAAGATTGCCTTTACGATGGGAGTGCACATCGATATTTTTGAAGAAGCGGCTAAATTCAGGGCGGCCAGGAGGATGTGGGCCCGGATCTTAAAAGAGAAATATGGCGCCACAAGCCCCAAGGCGCTTCACTTTAAGTTTCATGCCAACACCAGCGGCTGCATGACCGTCAGGCAACAGCCCCTGAATAATATTGTCCGGGTTGCCTACTCGGCCTTAGCGGCCGTTCTGGGTGGCACCCAATCGATGCAGACCGTTTCTTATGACGAACCCATAACGTTGCCGACCGAGGAGTCGGCCCGAATCGCCGTTAGAACCCAACAGATCCTGGCTTACGAAACCGGGGTCACGAGAGTCGCCGACCCCCTGGGAGGCTCCTATTATGTGGAGAGTCTGACCGACAAAGTTGAGGAGGAAGTCCTGCAATTTCTCGCTAAAATAGATCAGGTGGGCGGACTTATAAAGGCGATCGAAACGGAGTGGTTAGATAATGAGATGGCCCAGGCCGCTTATCAATATCAGAAGGAAGTTGAAACCGGGGAAAGGATCATCGTGGGCCGGAATGCCTTCGTCATTCCAGAGAAACAGGAGCGTGAGGGGAAAGTGCACCGTAAATCGGAGCGCGCTGCCAAAAAACATATGACGAACCTCAAAGAGATCAGGAAAAAACGTGATCAGAAGAAACTGGGGAAGGCCGTCGATAAGCTTTACCTGAAGGCTGAAGATAAAGCCGAGAATTTACTGCCGGCGATGATTAAAGCCGCTACGGCCAAAGCCACAATCGGGGAGATAATGGGAACCATCAGACAGGCTTACGGATATTCATATGATCCCTTTGACACACTGGAGTCCCCTTTCTAGAGGTATTGAACCGTGATTTTAAAAAGAAAAATAAGAATTTTGACCGGAAAAATGGGGCTGGATGCCCACTACCGGGGGGTTGAAGTGCTGAGCATGATGCTCAGAGACGCAGGGCTGGAGGTCATCTATACCGGACTGTTTCAAACTGCGGAGATGATTGTGCAGACCGCGCTGCAGGAGGATGTGGACATCATTGGGCTTAGCTTTCTTTCCGGTGAGCATCTCCACTCTACGCGGGAAGTCATCAATCTGCTGAAAGCAGAAGGCCTTGATCATTTGCAAGTGCTGGTAGGCGGGGTGATACCCAAGGTGGATGTGCCCAAGCTTAAACGAATGGGGGTTTGTGAGGTGTTTCGGGCCGATACGCCGATTGACGAAATCATTCGCTTTATAAATAGCCAGATGGAAGAAGCTTGATGGCGTCGTAAAAAGTCCCATCTACTGCGTTGTAATATTTTTTCAGACACTCGGCATACTACATGTATGGCCTCGTTCCTGAAAAAACATTACGCCTTGTATATGAACCTTTTTACTTAGCCATCTATAATTGAATTCGCGACTTTTTACGAGATCATCAAGCTGAGAAAAAGCATCGCTTAGAAAACGAGGGGGACGGCTTTGAATTTCGAAAATGATTTCAAGGATAAAGTTGTCATTGTGACCGGCGGGGCCGGCGGGCTGGGCAAGGAAGCGGCCATGCGTTTCGCGTCTTGCGGTGCCAGGGTGATTGTCTGCGATGTGAAAACAAAGCAGGGCAAAGAGACGGCGGATGCGATCGCGGGTACGGGTGCCGAGGCGAAGTTTATTGAAACCGACATATCCCGGGAGGTGTCCGTTGTCGATATGGTCAAAACCACGCTTGATATTTTCGGTGCTGTGGATATTCTGATCAATTCGGCCGGACTTGCCGGCAAAGGATTACAGAATTTTAGAAAAATACCGGTTTCGGAATGGGATCTGACGTATCAGGTGAACCTGAAAGGAACGGTCAATTGCTGCCGCGCGGTATATGAAATTTTTAAAAAGCGGAAATCAGGAAAAATTATCAACATCGCCTCGATTTCGGGACAAATACCGACGCCCGGGCTCATCCACTACGGCGCATCCAAAGCGGGTGTTATCAGCCTTACACAGAATCTGGCCCTGGAACTGGCGCCATACAATGTCAATGTGAACGCCGTCTGTCCCGGATGGATATGGACACCGCTATACAGTGAAGGCCAGGACCTGGTGCAACTGGCGCAAAAGCGAGGGACCACGCCCAGAAAAATGTTTGAGGACATCATCAGAAAAATGTGCCCCATGCAACGGGAACAAACCGAAGCCGATGTCGCCAACGCCATTCTCTTCCTTGCGTCCGAAGCGGCCCGGAGCATTACAGGTCAATCCCTCAATGTGGATGGCGGTGCGGTGATGCATTAGCTGACGCGTGCAAAATTCAGGTTACAAAACGGAGTTATCGATGGAAAATCTGAAAGGGTATCAAAAAAAATATCTGAAGGGGCTTGCCCACGGCATGAAACCACAGGTTTTTGTGGGGCAGAAGGGAATTTCCGCCAGTGTAACCAAGGCCGTTAATGAGTCCCTGGATACACATGAACTGATCAAGGTAAAATTTATTGATTTCAAAGAAAAAGATCAGAAAAAAGAGATCGCCGCCGCCATCGAAAAAGAGACCGGCTCCGTGCTGGTGGGGATGATCGGTCATATGGCAATTTTTTATCGCCGGCAGAGGGACCCCGAAAAAAGAAAGATCCGGGTTCCCAAACGACAGACGGTGTGAGAACAAAGCCGGGTTGAAACTCAATGGGGCGCAACGTGCAACGATCATTAGACGAAATGAGGATCCGCAAATATCAAACTGACGATCAGGCGATGATCATCGATCTGTGGGAAAGATGCGGCCTCGTCGCCCCTCAAAATAACCCCCACAAAGACATTGAAAGAAAGCTGAGGGTCAATCCGGAATGGTTTCTGGTCGGTGAACTCAACGGCAGGATAATCGCCACCTGTATGGCGGGTTATGAAGGTCATCGGGGTTGGATCAACTATCTGGCGGTTTCCCCTGATTACCGGCGGCAGGGGTATGCAAAACAGATAATGAATGCGGCCGAAGTGCATTTGCGATCTGCCGGTTGCCCCAAGATAAATCTTCAGGTTAGATCTTCAAATGCGGCCGTAATTGAATTTTATAAGGCAATTGGATTCAGCAGAGATGATGTTAGAAGCATGGGAAAACGGCTTGAACCCGATTGATGGCGTCGTAAAAAGTCCCATCTACTGCGTTGTAGTATTTTTTCAGACAC
>CAZNFS010000071.1:0-14353 GCA_964572695.1 uncultured Desulfobacteraceae bacterium | reverse complement strand
AATAAAACATTTTCAACCCACCGAATTTAATACATTTTCAGCTCGCCCCTGACAGACACTGAAGGGATCGGATTTGCCTTTCCCCAGGGTGATATTCATCTGTACAATAAGGGCGGAACGTCCGATTTTATTGAACACGAAACTGTGGAAGGAGAGATAGATGAAAATTAACGACGCCCTAGAAATCATCGATGCCGGCTGGGTGCAGAAGCCGAAGGGCTTCCGGGTTCATTTTCAAAAAAAAATCGGGACCGTGGTGACCACCGACTATTCACCGGGACCAGACGAAAGCCCGCTCGACTCGGATGTGGTGGCCTGGCGCCTGGCCTGGAAATTGGCCCAGGCCGCGAAAGGCGGTGCGGCTTCTCCGGGGGGCGGAGAACTCATGAATATCTACGTGGTGGATGATGACGACAATCCGGTTAAATACTATGTGACCAATCAACTCCATGTTTTCCGGCCAGGGGAAAAATAGAAAGATTATCAGTGACAGAATCCTTCCGGTTCACACATTTTGCGTTGAAAGGTAAATGATGAAAGCAGCATTTCGATTATTTCTGTTAACAAATTCAGTTGACAAAATGAAAGGCTTATTATATTAATTAAGGTAAAATTAGAAAAGAAAGGCGTTTTGAAATGTCATTGTCTATATTAACAAAAAAGGGCCAAACAACAATTCCAAAAGGTGTTCGGGAATTTCTAAACATCAAACCAAATGATAAAATCTTATACCTTATGGAGGGAAACAGGGTGATTATTAAACCCCTTAAAGGAAATATTCTCGATCTAAAGGGAAGTGTGAAGACGAAGGAGAAGCCCATAAACTTTAAGAAAATTAGAAATGAGACGAAAAAAAAGATTGCACGGAAAATTGTCGAGGGTAGCTAAATGAGATTTGTTGATACCAATGTATTTATCAGATTCTTAACCGAGGATATACCGGAAAAAGCAGGCGCCTGCGAAGAATTATTCAAAAAGGCAATTGCCGGCAAAGAAAGACTTTTTACTACAGACCTCGTTATT
Source organism: uncultured Desulfobacteraceae bacterium (assembly GCA_964572695.1). GTDB lineage: Bacteria > Desulfobacterota > Desulfobacteria > Desulfobacterales > CAZHA01 > CAZHAH01. Next base: position 13,330 of record CAZNFS010000071.1, on the reverse strand, counting down.
GCTGAAATCATATGGGTTTTAGAATCCTATTATGAACTCCCTAAAAATGAAGTCCAGGAGAAGGTTGAGAAAATATTGAATACGCCCAATCTGATTTGTCCGCAAAAGGAGGTTATATTAGGTGCCCTTAATTTGTACAGTGAGAAGAACATCGATTATATCGATGCCTTTAATGCTCTTATATTAAAGGATAAAAGTATTGAAGAAATCTACTCATATGATCAGCATTATGACCGAGTGGATTGGTTAACCAGATTAGAGCCATGATGTAGTTTGACTTCAGTAGGTAGCTTTCCTTCTGCATCCCGATTTGAGAGACGTACTTTGCAAGAAAAATCACATTTTACATCTGAATAAAGTGCTAACCATCACATAGTATGGCCGAAAATTCTTGACGGCCACTCTTTACGCCATATCGCTGCTTCCCCGTTTTATTTTAGCTGCTGGTTGAAAGCGGGGTGACGAATTGAGCGCAAACGCAGATTGATTGAAACTGCAAAGGTTTTTTTTTGATATTGGCGTTGTTTCAGTCCTCCTGGATTACAAAACCCTGACCCCGGGCACTGCAGAATATGGCAGGGTATTCGAACATTTCATTCTTCAAGAATGCCTGTTTCTCCAAATCCGCCTAAAGACCGGCGGACAAGATTCAAAATCCGCAAACAAAATATGATGCTATCGCATAAATATTTGATTCTTAATTGATGACTTGACAACTCACAATAAAATGATATTATGCCATTATGAGAACAACGATTACCATAAATGATGACCTTTTACGAGAACTGAGACAAAAAGCTCATGATACCAACTCGCCTTTTAAAGAGGTTGTGAATAAAGCCCTGCGAGCCGGGTTAAGGGATACGGGAAAGCGAAAAGCATCCAAACCGTATAAGTGCAAATCCTTTTCACTCGGTTATCCGCCAAAAGCTGATATCAATAGGGCTCTTGATCTCGCCGAACATTTGGAGTCTGAAGAAATCGCCAGAAAGCTTTTACTCCGAAAATGAAACTTGTCGACATTAATTTACTTATCTACGCCATTAATAAGGACACCCCTCATCACTCAAAGGCAAAAATGTGGCTGGAAGCTTCCTTGTCGAGCGATGAACCGCTCGGCTTTGCGTGGATCGTCATTTTGGGTTTCTTAAGAATTATTACCAACAGCAGTATCATGCCAAAAGCCCTTCCTTCGGAAATTGCCTTGGAACTTGTAGATGAATGGCTTGACCAGCCATCATCGCAAATCGTTGTACCAACGGAGCGGCATTGGTCAATTTTCAAGGAACTTCTCATGCCTCTAGGAACGGCAGCCAACTTAACATCAGATGCGCATCTTGCTGCACTGGCCATCGAATACGGCGCACGACTATATTCCACGGATAACGATTTCAGCCGATTTGATACTTTGCGATGGACAAATCCAATTGAATAGATGATGAAATTCCGCAACCAAGTCTACCATATATACCATCTTAACTGAATGGATTTATTACGGATAAGGAAGCAAAACGAGAAAAGTCTCTGTCTCCCGTGATAAGTTCGCTGATGCCGTGCTCGATACACAGGGCTGCAATGTGAGCATCATGAATAAGGTTGCCGGAGACCCCTGCTTCTTCGATAACTGACATCATCACCTCGGCATGGTTTGGTGTTTCGTTTAGGAGCATAAGCATCGGAGAATCCAAAATGCGCCGTAAATCCCGTAACACTACTTTCAATGGGATAGGAGGATGATAGACTCTTGGATGGGTAACAACCCGTAGGAACTCATAAATGCAAGGCCAGGGGATTGCCCACGGAACCGCACCCTCAGCCAGATTGGTGAGAATCTTCCGAGCAATGGGATGGTGCGGACTGGAGACTATTTCTGCATAGACCAGGATATTCGTGTCAATGGCTTGCACTCATCACCGGCCGTTCATGAGATCGAAGAGCTTGTCGCGATCCAGGATGTCGACGCCAGGTTGAAGTTCTGTGTCCCATCCGTCCAGTTCCAGGCGAAATGGCTTTCGTCGGGTTTGGCTTGCAATAGCTTGCCTGAGCAAATCGTTGACCAACGATCCCATAGACTTACCCTGACCGGCCGCACGCTTTTTTAACTGAACGAATAGTTCGTCCTCTATCGTCAATGTGGTTCGTTTCATGCATAAAAATGTATTATATATACATAAAGATGTCAAATAGTAATTTTTCGATACCCCTCTCTTTTCTCTGGAGGAGATAAGGGGGTTTCTGAGAGGTTGGCCCTGTAACGATGTAATTGTGAGAAATCATTTCGCAATTGTCGTTACAGTCCTTCCGGAACATCCTTTAGTTTTCCAGTTTAGTAAAGGGGGTATTGGTTCTAAAGCAACTTGAAGAGGAAAAGCGAGACGGTGTGGTTTTCAAAATAATCACCACTTACCCGTTCGTGTTTTCCCATGAGCTGAGGGGCCCGGTTTCCTTCGGCGCCGGGATCTACGTCTTTTCTTTGCATGAACGGCTTCAGGCATGGTGAGCCATTCATCCTGCGGCTCCATGCATGGCAGCTTACGGCCCATAAATTCCTCGATGGCTGGAATGAAGAAGGCATCTCTCTCGTCGGCGAAGCTGATCGAGGTGCCGGTGGCCCCGGCCCGACCCGTGCGCCCGATCCTGTGTACGTAATCCTGCGGATCATGCGGCAGCTTAAAATTGATGACATGATCCATGCCCTCGATGTGAATTCCGCGCCCGGCCACATCCGTTGCCACCAGTACCCGTATCTTTCCGGCCTTGAATTCCTCAAGACGACGGATCCGTTTTTTCTGGGGAACATCCCCGGAGAGCATGGAGCAGTTGATGCCGTAGCGGGTCAGCATCTCCGAGAGTCGCCTCACCTCGTCGCGCTGGTTGCAGAAAACCAGGGCACGGCTCAAGTCCTGCCGGGTAATGATGTTGAGGAGCAGGGCAAATTTCTCATCCGTGGTCACAATGTAGACAATCTGCTCAACTGTATTGACCGCGACCTGCTCCGGTTCGATCTCAACGGTGACAGGGCTGCGGGTCCACTCCGAGGCGAGGCGGGTGATCTGCCCGGTCAGCGTAGCGCTGAAAAGAAGGGTCTGGCGCTTCTCTTTTGGCGGCGTGCTGTGGATGATCTTGCGGACATCCGGAATAAAACCCATATCGAGCATACGATCGGCTTCGTCGATGATCAGCACCTCGACCTTTTTCAGGGTAATGTCGTGTCGCCACTGAAAGTCGAGCAGCCTTCCAGGAGTTGCCACGATGATATCGACCGGCCCGGCGACAAGCTGTGTTCTCTGCTTGACGTAATCCATACCCCCAAATACGGAAATGATCTTTATGGCACAGTATTTGGAGATCTGCCGGGCCTCTTCGGAGATCTGGAGCACCAACTCCCGGGTGGGGGCTAAGATCAAAATCCGGGGCGTGCCGGGTTTTCGTTTTCCCTGGAGGGGCTTATTCAACAGGTGGGTGATGATAGCGATCAGAAAGGCAGCTGTTTTTCCGGTACCCGTCTGGGCCCGGCCGCTTGCATCTTTGCCCGACAGTGTGCTGGGAAGAATTTCAGACTGAATGGGTGTGCAATACTCAAAGCCAAGATCGTTGATGGCATGCAGGAGCGGATTGGGAAACCCGAAATCGTGAAACCGCGTCTTCCCTTCCGCCGGCGGGACTTTGAACTGTGAAGCGTCCCATCCCTCGTCTAATGCCGCTCCGGTTGTGGGTGCATCCCCGGTCGGGATAATTTTCTTTCCCTTTTTGCGCGAGGTCCGTCTGCGAAAGGGAGACCTTTCCCTAACCGGACCTGACGGCACAGGATTGGCGAATGTAGCGGATTTGTTTCCCTCCTGGATTTTCTTTTTCAGTCTATCTTCTCTTTCCGTTTTGGCCTTTCGACCATTAATGTTTGGCACAGTTTCCAGCTGCTCACCAGTTCTTTCTGTGATATTTTTCATAGTTAGGGCTGATTATCAAGATAATCTTACCCGTTAAGATAATTTATCCTCTTAAAACTCTGAAGATTGATTAACGTGACTTCTGTTTTGATTTTTTATTCCGACCACTTTAAATGGTTGAAGAAGTGGAAAGAATTTTTTGGTGAAGCGTAATTCTCTTGACAATTTCATGAAAAAGGCATAAATTTTCATGAAAATGGACAGGAGGATTGAGTCAATGGCCAATTTGCAAGTTAAGGGAATGGATGACCAACTTTATGCCAGCCTAAAGGATCTTGCCACTTCAGAAAACCGATCGATCAGTCAGCAAGTCCTTTTTGTGTTAAAACGATATCTTGGGAGAAAGCATCAATTTCAGACGATTAAAACGCCGGCACAGGTTTTGTTAGAGCTTGCGGGGTCTTGGGAGGATGTAAGATCGTCTGAAAATATTATAAAAGATCTGAAAAAAAGCCGGATAAACTCAAAAAAACTGTCAAAGGGATTTTAATGTTTCTTCTTGATACTGACACCATTATTTATAATCTGAAAGGAAACGAGGCGATAAAAAGAAATCTTCAGGATCACTTTGAAGATCCGATGAAGATATGTGTCATCACATTAATGGAGTTGTATTTTGGGGCATATAAATCGAAAAAGATAACCGGAAATCTGTCAAAGATCAGAACAATAGAAAATTCGTTTGAAATCATTTCCGCTGGCAGTGAATGTGCAGAAATATTTGGGATGCTTAAAGCATCCTTGAAAAAAACCGGCACGTTACTGGACGACTTTGATTTGATTATTGCTTCATGCGCTATGACCAACAATTTAACCCTGGTTACGAACAATACAAAACACTTTAATAGAATTGACAGTTTAAAGCTCACCAATTGGACTGAATATCCGGAATAGCCAAATCTAAATCACTTCAAACTTGACTTTATAACTATTTTTACCCTGGAAAGATCAACAACCAGTAATCAACTTTGACCGGTGAAATAGGAAACATAATGGATAGATTTCCGACTCTAATGTGCATGCGAGGCTTGATCCAGTATATCTGCAACCCACTTGTTGAGGCTTTTACCACTGGTCTCGGCTGCGGTGGCAATAGCAGCGTGAACAATAGGTGGAATGCGCAAGGTGAGTTTGCCGGAGTATGGTTTGTTCGGCTCATCTCCTAACTTGGCGCAGGTGGCAAGATAGTCGTCAACCGCCTCTTTGAAGGTTGCTTCCAGCTCATCCACGGTCTTGCCGTGGAAAGTGATGATGTCTCGAATGCCCGCCAGGCGGCCAAAGAAGATACGATCCTGGGCGTCAAACTCAATGCGGGCGGCATATCCTTTGTAAGTCATAGCGTTTTTCATGGCGTAATTCCTATCAGTTTAAGAAAATCGCGGGCTGCGCTTACCCGATACCGCAAGACGTCCTTGCCTGGATGCGGGCGGTGGAAGGCCGCTTTTCGGCCTTTATGCAAAATAGTAATTCTGGAACCACCACCCTCGATGATTTCACAGCCCACAGCTTTGAAAAGGGATTCTATTCTTCGCCATTCAATATTGTCGGAGACCGGATTGGAAAATACGGCGATCAATGTTTTTCGATGATTGCGGTTCACAAATACAATGGTATCACATATTGCCACCATGTCAATATTTTTTAAGGGCCACCATCACCAGCCGGATGAAACCGCAAGATATAGCCGGTCGGAAAGAAACGGAACATCCAATATCCAATGACTGTCAACAAAAATTGAGGATAGGTAGGGTGGTATCGGCACTTTTGCCTTGTATTTTATTCAAAATTTGCAATTAATCTCCTTGTAATTTCTGCATTAAATGGGTTTTTGTATATGCTGGCCTGATGCAAAGATCGCTTGGATAAGCGCCGAATTGATGTTTCACGACAATCTTATGAATGCAAATTTGGGCGGAAGGGGTAAATATTGATACCACCGCTGATGGAAAGCTTACAGGAATAGAAATACTGAAAGCATCCCCAAAAATGAATATTAACACAATTTTATCCTACACACTTGAGTTAGACCAAAGTATATTGGGACAAAAAGTCGCCGAACAAACTGTTGGAGATGGACGCTGAATACTGCCCGTTCGTTCCCCGCTGGCAGTAATCAGCGCCACTCAATTTTTCGTTGTCTGCTGAAAGGGGATTGGTATGAGGGCCCCAGTAACACCATGTTGTTGAAAAAATTTATGATAAGTTTCTTGATAGGAAGGGAGAGGGAATAAAATTCGATGCTCGACAGAGGTCGCCGACTCTAATATAGGAGTTATACGGCCTCTATCTTTCCTTTATTTTTTCCACGTTTGATTTCCCGTATTTTGTAAATGTACCCATAGCCGTTTCTTATCCAGGCCGTTCCGGCCGAAGAGCTTCCTTTTTGTTTGGCTCCTCCTAAAAACTTTCTGCAAACTTTCGGCAGTTTTGGTTGAATATGATGCAATATGGCGATATAACGGCTAATAAAAAAAGGGATTGGAGGCTAAGCGCCTGCAATCCCTTGATATTTGTGGAGCCGACGAGCGGATTTGAACCGCTGGCCTGCTGATTACGAATCAGCTGCTCTACCAGCTGAGCTACGTCGGCCGATTTATCGAGGAAGCTACTTTTTTTATGCCCCAAAATCAAGAAATAATTTCACTTGACGACCTGATCAAAGTGACACCTGGCCGACCCGGCGAAATTGAATGCAGCGGGTTTTGCGGATCGGATACGGCCTTTGCGACGGCCAGGCTTTACAAGGCCCACCCCATGCCGATGGTGGTCATCACGGCCGCACCCAAGGACAGCCAGCGCTTTATAGAAGATCTCCATTTTTTTTCAGAAGAGATTTCAGCACCCATAATCTACTTCCCGCCTTACAATATTTTACCGTTTAAGTTTCTGGCCTACCATAACGAAACCGCGGCAAGGCGCGTCGCCGCGCTATATCAAATCGTCAATAGCACCCGACCGCCCATTATCATCACCACCGTGGGTGCATTGCTCCAGAAAGTGTTTCCCAAAAAGGTGCTGGGGGATTATGCGGAGCTGATTGCGGTCGGAGAGGAGTTGGACCGGGATGCGCTGGTGGAAAAACTGGTCAGCGGCAGTTATGCTCCGGCGATGATCGTTGAAGAACCGGGTGATTTCTGTGTGCGGGGAGGGATACTGGATATTTTTTCACCCCTTTATCCCGAACCGATACGCATCGAGCTTGACGGCGACATTGTTGATTCACTGCGTTTTTTTTCACCCAGCAGTCAACGCACTACGCGCAAAATAAACGAAGCTATCGTGTTGCCGGCGCGGGAAGTGATTTTAGCAAAAGGGTCTTTGAGTAAAGTTTTAGGGCGGATCAGATCGCTGGGCGCGACGAATAATGTCCCCGTGACACAAACACGGTTTTTGATTGAGCGTCTGAAAAAAGAAGGCACTTTTGCGGGTATCGAAAGCCTGATTCCATTAATTTACGATCAATTAGACACTCTTTTTGAATATGTATCGGATGCAACCCTTTTCATCCGCTTAGATCCTGCAAAGCTTCAACAAGCGGCCGAAAATATTGAAGAACAGGTTGGGCAGAGTTTTTTGAGCGCCTGCCAGGACAACAAAATCTGTGCCGAGCCGAAAAAATTTTTCTTAACCTGGGAAGCGGTTGGGAAATTTCTGACAGACAAAAAATCATTGGTCTACCGCCAGATTCCGGTTCTAAAAGAAGCCGGCAAAAATTTAGCCCGCAAGCGATATCATGTGGCCATAAAGGATAATTCCGGGATCCGCCTGGATCTAAAAAAACAGGGTCGCAAAGAAAATCTGCTGGCCCCGTTTGTGAAATGGATCACGGAGAAGCTGCAGTTGGGATTCAGCACCCTGCTGGTCTGCCAAACGAGTTCTCAGTTGGATCGATTAAAATCACTCCTTTTGCCATACGGTATTCAGCTGCAGGTTGGCGATCATTTTTTTAAAACACCCATGAGCAAGGGGCATGTGTATGGATGCCTGGGCAACCTTTCATCCGGATTCATCTGGCAGGATGAGTTGCTGGCCATTGTTACCGAAAGTGAAATATTTGATGCCAAACGGCCGCGTAAAATAAAATCAAAGCCGATCGATCGGACGCAACTACTGGGTCTGGAAGATTTGAAAATGGAGGATCTGATTGTCCATAACGAGCATGGCATCGGCCGTTATGAGGGTCTCGCCAAACTGAAGATTGAACGCGCCACAAACGATTTTTTGCTGATCTATTATCGCGATGACGATAAACTTTATGTGCCGGTGGATCGGATGAACGTGGTGCAGAAATATATGGGCGTGGACGGCATCACCCCCGTATTGGACAAAATGGGGGGTAAATCATGGGACAAAATCAGGCGGCGAGTCAAAAAAACGGCCGAAAAAATAGCGGGTGAGCTTCTGAAACTATATGCCGCCCGGCGGGTGGAAAAAGGTTATGCCTTTGCGGAGTTCGATCGTGACTATAAGGATTTTGAAGCTGGTTTCCCTTTCGAGGAGACAGTAGATCAAAGCAAGGCCGTTAACGACACTTTAGATGATATGCAAAAGCCGGCTCCCATGGACCGGCTGATTTGCGGAGATGTGGGCTATGGCAAAACAGAGGTGGCCTTACGTGCTTCCTTTTTAGCCGTCAACAACAATAAACAGGTGGCGCTGTTGGTTCCCACGACCGTTCTGGCCGAACAGCACTTTGCGACCTTTAGCAGCCGTTTCAAACATTTTGCGGTCAACATGGCCTGCTTAAACCGTTTTCGATCCGCTAAGACGCAGCGCCAAATTATAAATGATCTGAAAACCGGAAAGATCGACGTTGTCATCGGTACCCATCGGCTTTTACAAAAAGATGTGGCGCTCAAGGATCTGGGTTTGTTGATTATTGATGAAGAACAGCGCTTCGGCGTAAAGCATAAGGAAAAATTAAAAAACTTGCGCAAAACAGTTGATGTGCTTTCATTAACGGCAACACCGATTCCGCGAACGTTGCACCTGTCTCTGATGGGGATAAGGGACATCAGCGTCATTTCTACCCCACCGGAGCAAAGGCATCCGATTATCACCTATATTTCAGAAATTGATGATGCGCTGATAGCGGAAGCCATTCGCAAAGAGCTGCATCGCAAAGGACAGATCTTTTTTGTCCATAACAACATTTTCAGCATCCAGGCCCAGGCGGACCATTTGCAGCGACTCGTACCGGAGGTAAGGCTCGATATCGCCCATGGCCGCATGGAAGATGAGGATCTGGAAAGCGTGATGCTCTCCTTTTTAAACCAGGAGTTCGATATGCTGGTATGCACCACCATCATCGAATCCGGTCTGGATATAGCCTTGGCCAATACCATCTTTATCAATCGGGCGGACCGGTTCGGATTGGCTCAGATTTATCAGCTAAGGGGACGTGTGGGCCGTGCCGAAGAACAAGCCTATGCCTATCTTTTTATTCCCAATGAAAGCTACCTGACTAAATATGCGCGTAAACGTCTGAAAGTATTAATGGAACATTCCGATTTGGGATCGGGCTTTCAAATAGCGATGAACGATTTGCAAATCAGGGGCGGGGGGACTATTCTGGGTGCATCGCAATCCGGTCATATTGCGGCCGTCGGTTATGATATGTATCTAAAGCTCATGGAAAGCGCTGTCTCCGAGATAAAAGGAGAACCCGTAATTGAAAAACTTGAACCGGAAATTAATATTCCCCTGTCCGCTTTTTTCCCTGAAACCTACATCACGGATATTGACCAACGACTTTCAGCCTATCGTCGCCTGGCTAAAATGACTGCCCTTAACGAACTTAGTGATTTTAAAACTGAATTGAGCGATCGTTTCGGTCATCTACCGCATGAGGCGGCCAACCTTTTGTTAAAGATTATGTTGAAGGTGTTATCGATCAATGCGGGTGTCAAGCGTCTGGATTTGAGTGGAGAACAGTTATTATTGTATTTTTCCGAGGCCCATCAGAAAGATCCGATCAAAATCATTGATTTGATCGAAGCAAATAACGATCGGTTTAGGGTAACACCCGATCAAGCGCTTACCATTCGGCTCAAAACGCCGATACCTGAGGGCTATCTGGTACAGGCGAAAAATATCTTGAAAGAAATTTCCCGGCATGTTAACGCCTGAACGCCTGAACGACGATGAGTTTGGCGGTAAATGATGCTAAAAGGAAGCCTTTATAAATATAGTCTGCTGAAGGGAATTCTGAGTTTGAGCTTGATGCTAATCGCCTGCGGTGAACCCGAATCGGAAAGGGGGCGGATTGGCAAAGGCGAATACCTTATTCGGGTCGGGAAAAGTATTGCCACGGTGGCCGATTTTAACCAAATTTTAGAAATTTCTCAAACCGCCTACCCGCCCAAGTTGTCTAAAAACATCAAGATGCTTAGCGACTTAAAGTTGAGTGTCATAATTCAACTCAAAGAGGAGTTGATTATATTGGAACGGGCCAGGGAGCTTAAGATAAGCGTTTCGGATGCCGAGGTTAATCAGGCGGTGCAAAATATCCAAAAAGATTATCCCAAGAATCTTTTTGAGAAAGCCTTTCTTGAGCATGCGGTTTCGCCCCGGCTCTGGAAAGAGCGATTAAAAGTTCGATTACTCATGGAAAAGGTGGTGGCCCGGGAAGTAAAGGATCAGATTGCCATCACGCCTGAGGATATTTCCAAATATTCTAAGAATTACTACAAGTATAGCCAGCTGAACTCCCCGGACAAGGCAGATGCTGCCGGTATTGAAAATTTTATCATTAAATATTTGTACATGCAGAAGGAGCAAGAGGCATATCAATCCTGGATCTCGCAGCTTCAGAAAAAATACACCATAAAGGTTAATAAAACAAAATGGGAGGAGATTTCACATTCTTAAATAATCATGCGTATACTAGCTGAAAAACACGTGCGGATAATGGATATGGAGCGAGGATGGGTTGTAGGGTTGTTTTTGCTCTTTGGGTGCTTCCTTGTGATTGGCCTCGATCTTGGCAGACCCGGGAACGCATTAGGCCGAGAGGTGGTCGATCGGATTGTTGCAATTGTCAACGATGATATCATCACGCTTTCGCAGTTGAATCGATCCGCTAAACCCTGGTTGGCTAATATCAAAAAGATGGGCTACTCTCAGGAACAAGAACGCCAAACGATTTTCAAGGCGCGAGAGGAAATTCTGCAACAACTCATTAATGAAAAGCTTACCGATCAAGAAATAGAGCGCTCTAAAGTGAGTGTCGTTGAAAAGGAAATTGATGCTCAGATTGAGAGAATTAAGAAAGCACGATTTTTAACCGAGGAAGAACTTAGGGAGACACTGGAGCGCCAGGGCACAACTTTGGAAAGCTACCGCGAACGTTTAAAGAAGGACATTCTCAGAATCAAGCTGGTAAACTTGGAAGTTAAATCTAAGATCGTGATTACCAATGAGGATATCAAGGCCTATTACGATGAGCACAAAGAAGAATACACCGGGAAACGCAAATATCACCTGCGCAACATTATTAAGCGGGTTCCGGTCAATGCAGCCGATGAGTTCAAGGAAGAAATACGGCTAAACATGGAGGAAGTGCTGAAGAAATTAGAGGCCGGCCGGCCCTTTGAAGCCTTGGCAAGGACATACTCGGACTCGCCCATAGCGGCCGAGGGTGGAGATCTGGGTGTTTTCAGCCCTGACCAGCTTTCAGCCGAAATACGTGAAGCGATCGTCGGCAAAGGCATCGGTGAGTTTACTTCAATTCTTGATACCGAACAGGGGTTCCAGATTTTTTACATTCAAAATATTATCAAACCCAAAGACAAGCTTTTAGAGGAGGTCTCAGCAGCAATTCAGGAAAAAATTTCAAAGGAAATCATGGACACCAAATTTGAAGCCTGGATTGGGAACCTTCGCAGTCGTTCGCATATAAAGATAATACGCTAACTTGATCACAATATGATAAATACAGCAATCAAGCTCTCTTGCGGCCGATATCTCAAGACCGCACGGTTAGAAAAGGGAATCGATCTTGAAGCAATATCAAAAGAGACCAAGATCGGGCTGGATTTGCTTGACAGCATTGAAAATGACGATCATCCGCGCCTTCCTTCCGAGGTATACGTAAAAGGATTTATACGCGCGTATGCCCGGGCCGTAGGCGCGGACGCCGATGAGGCGATTAAACGCTATGTTTCCAGAATCCGTATTCGGGAGCACCACACGAGTGCAAGCATCGAATCGACCAATTCCTTCTGGTTACGGTTTGGCGGCATTATGTTTTTGCTCTTGGGATTAATGGTACTGTCAATACTGTACCTGAGATCCTCTTATTAATTTAGCTCACCTTAAAAGTATCACAATTTGAACGATGTTAACTGAACGCAGCAGAATACTGGTTGAAAGTATCAAAAGATTACTGCGCCGGAATGCCACCAGCCATCTTCGCAAAATTGTAAATAAGACGCATGCGGCTGATTTGTCGGCGGTGTTCCGTTCTCTCTCGCTTTCGCAGCAACACAAACTCTTTGATATGATCGAAGATGTCGAGCAGAAGGGATCCCTCTTCAGCAGCCTGGATGAGGATGCCTTTCTGGATCTCATTGAAGATATGCGGGATGAAGAGATCGTCAGCATTCTGGAAGAGATGCCATCAGATGATGTGGCGGATTTAGTCGGACGAATGCAGGACGAACGGTCAGATATCATTCTGGAAAAAATGCAAAGTGAGGGATCAGAGGAGGTGGAGGGCCTCCTCAGGTACGACGATGATACCGCCGGCGGGATTATGGTCCCCGATTTTATTGCATTGCGGGAGGATATAACGGCTAAGGCCGCCATTGAAATGATGCAAAAGGAATACTCGGATGTCGAGATGCCGTTTTATTTGTATGCGGTGGATGAATACGGCAAGCTCGTGGGGGTGAGCTCCCTGAGACAACTGGTGGTCGTCCCGGCGGACACACCCCTTGAAAGTTTTATGACCCGCGATGTGATTTCGGTGCATACGGATACGGATCAGGAAGAAGTCGCCAAAATCGTAGCGCGATACGATATTTTGGCGGTACCGGCCGTCGATAATACCAACCGCCTGGTGGGGATTATAACGGTGGATGATGTCATCGACATTATTCGCGAAGAAGCGACCGAAGATATCCTGAAAATGGCCGGTGCCGGGGAAGAATTTGTAGAAACCAAGTCCGTATTTAAAAGCACCAAAATTCGTCTGCCATGGCTGTTTGCAAGCTGCCTAGGCGGAATCGTCGCTTTTTTTGTAATTACCCGTTTTGAAGCCAGTTTGAACAAACTGGCCTATCTGGCAGCGTTTATACCGGTGATAATGGGCATGGGAGGCAATATCGGCACGCAATCCTCAACCATCGTCGTGCGGGGATTGGCGATGGGACGTCACAATA
>CAZNFS010000070.1:0-14483 GCA_964572695.1 uncultured Desulfobacteraceae bacterium | reverse complement strand
ACTTAAAATTTACGCCCTGCACCGAACCAGGTACGCCTTAGTCGGATGAACCATATTTAGGGTTTTCGGTTTTGTTTAGGGAAGGTCAACCTAACATCCGCCTGGACGCAGATGGGTAAAAATCGCGCCGATAGTCAGGCGCGCCCTTAACGATTTCAGCACAAAACAGAAACCCTGTTGGAAATCCTACGAGATTTTGATTTCGATAAGCATGGTTTAAGAAGCATAGCCATTTTTTTTGATCCCTAAAAATCAGGTCAAAATTTAAGTATGCATGTAGTCGATGGCCGCGCCTGCACTTGATTTGGTTTCTGATTAGTCATCTAATCTTTAATATCTTGGCATCTACCAGAAGTCCGGTATTTATTTCGAACTCATTTATCCCCAATTTGTCCTAAGATTTTGAATTTTTAACCATTTTGTGATATCAAGATAAATGTATTTAAAGGCGAAATTTGGAATTGGTAAAATTCCAAGTTGTGCTGGATAACATCAAAATTTACATACGGTAGTAGGTAATATATGTAAAAAGGGGGGTTTTGAATAATTCTTACTCAATAAGCCGCAAGGGTGTAATTATGCGAAAACAACCACAGAGTTTCGAATTCAATCTTGAATTTGAAGGAAAGATTTACTCCGCCACGTATTCAGTTAGTTCTAAAGTTGTAAAAATAGATTCAATGTTTGGCACCATATCAACCCAGATCGGTGGGTCAACGGCGAAAATAATTGCTCGAACGCTCTTTCGCGAGATTCTTGAAGGTGCTAAATCGCGGAAGGAAATATAGGAAAGCCAACAACCGCCTGCACACGGATCGCAAAAGGCGGGCGACTGTGGCTATCCACTTCCAACCGGAATAAGATGTGTTTATAAATCAAGAATGGTTAAAAAAAATGATCAATCTAAAAAAGAATGGGATGATTTTTTCAAAGAATTATCAAAGGAGGATAGAAACTATTGGTGTTCAAACCCAGACACAAATTTTGTTCGTTTAATTAAAGGAAAAGTTGAATTATTATATGTTGATAAATCTAATGTATTCTTAAATAAAAACACATTAGATTTAGAAAAAAATTGTAGCGAATAACTGGAAACAGATTACATCTATCAAAGAGAGAATATGTGCGTTTCGGATAACACTGGTTTTCGATTCTCTGAAAATCATGCCTGTCGCCAGGTAATGAAAGGAAACAAAATGGTTAAGACAACACTAAAATGGATCGGGGCATTTTTAGTAGTTTCCATGATTATTCAGGTAGGGGGGGCTGTCATCCTCGGCCCGGAAGCTGGACAGGCATTGAGGATTATTGGTATCATTGTTGCCATTCTTTTTGCATCATGGTTTTCAAGGAGAGATTAAACCAAATATGTCGTCGGTTCAAATAATGGGAAAATCGAAGCAGAGCAAACACAGGACGGGATACCAAGGGTAAGCATGTTCAAGAAAATTGCTAAATTTATATTGTTATATTTTTCTGTTGCTTTCTCAAGCGCGATCTTATCTGGCAGTTTGGGAGGAATAGCACAGGTGTATGCAGAACAAACTTATACGATAACAAAATTCGCCGCCCCTATATTTGTATACATTATTTTTATTTATTTTCTTACTAAAAAGCATTCTCTGGCACACTCTGCCAAATTAATGTCGATTGTCTACATGATTCTGATTCCCTTAAGAATGGCTTACCTTTATAATTTCAGCAATATACAGTTTCCGGACCCTATTTTGAATTCAGTTTATCCTTACTTTTTGTTGCTTTTATTATCGGGTGTAATCTTCGCTGCAAAAAAGGACTAAAATCGCCATCTCTCTAATTCGGGTGGGTGGAAGCACCCACGATATCTCCCTGCGGTAGCCACTTCTTTCCTATCGTCAAACCTTTCCTGTTTCGCCCCCGCTTGATTCCTCCTGTCAATCGAAACTACACACCCCATAATGTCCGCATCGGTCATGTTGCGCCGGTCCCTCTGACAATGGATAGCATAGGTCAATGTTTAATCTTCACGTTGGAAATCTTTAACATAGGTATGAATGTCTATTATATTAACGGCCTCTGCTGCCATCAATTAATCGTGCATGGCCATCAATGTAGATATTAATATTTTTCAGATTGTGACAAGAAAAATAGGGTCAAAGCCATTCTTCTGCATGTCCTTGGTGACAGCTTGTGAAACTGGCAATTCAATCGGAAATAAATCCTCGAAGGGTTCTGCTGTTTTTATGGAAGTTATTTTCATATAATGTGCCTGAAACAAGCCGTGCCCTACGCCTGCATGCCGCTGGGTTTCTGATTGGTCATCAAATCTTTAATATCTCGGCATCCTCCGACAACCCGGCATTCATTCCAAACTCATTGACCTTCGATTTGCCTTAAGATTTTGAATTTTATGCCGTTTTGTGATAATGGCAAGATAACTCATTTGAACCGTATAGGAACTCATGGGCCATAGCGTAGTTAAACAACGATGATTTACGTTAGCAACAAGATTGAGGAGACATGGCAAAAGACACAATCACAACAGTTTTAGCAGCGTGGGGAGCAATTGTATCCAGTATAGCTATCGGATGGAATCTGTATCGTGATATTGCACAGCGTGGTCGTCTAAGGGTTTCCTGCTACATCGGAAAGATAGTTGATGAAGCAACTGGTATCGATCCCAGAGATTACCTTATTTATAATATAACAAACATCGGCAAGGAACCTTTGGTGCTAACTCATATTGGCGGTGCCCTCCAGAAAAGTCATTTCATGATAAAATCACGTCATCAAATACCAATGACTCTCAAACCAGGTGAATACATATTAGAATATAGCCACGATCTTTCGATCCTTGGAGAGGGCTTGAAACATCTTTGGGCTATTGATTCTTTGGATAGGAAATACAAAGCTCCCAGGAAGCAGGTTAAAAGACTCAAAAGAGAATATTCCGAAGAATTAACGGGCATAAGATAGGCTTTCAGCTAACCATGTGCCGGACGTCGACTGGGCTATCGCTGGCGCTCAACCCCAGCCGGCCAGCACAACCGTTAGGCAGGAACATAAAAAATGAAAACACCTGACCTCATATATATTGAAACAGATGATTCCTGCGCTATTTGTGGCGCAAAGGGAGTATTGTAACTCAATTGTAACAGGTGAGACCTAAAAAGACCTAAAAAGACCCCTAACAATCCCAACCTGAAACATGGTCTAACAACATAAAAAAACGGGGAAAACCTTTAATTTCAAGGTGTTCCCCGTTTGGCTTTATTGGGATTTTGAGTCCAGCGCGTCTACCAATTTCACCACTCCGGCGTGGAAATATTTTTATATTTAAATTCTAAAAACCTGTCAATGATTTTACTCTACATCAGCCTGTTAATATACGTTGCCGACACTTCTCCCTCTCTTAAAACCACCGGTGGGGTTAGCGTGACATCCACCAGGGTTGACCCGATCCCCCCTTTGAGGGGGCCGGCGTCCAAAACCATATCGACACACTCCAAAACTTCCGCAGCCAAATCCTCTATCCCGGAACAACCCGGTTGGCCGGAAAGATTGGCACTCGTTCCCGTAATGGGGTGGCCCACTTTCTCTACCAAAGCCGCAGCCACCGGATGTTCGGGAAGGCGAACCCCGATCTTTGCGGTCATGGCGGTCAGATTGTCCGGGACCCGCTTTTGGGCCTTAAAAACCAGGCTAACTTTGCCGGGCCAGAATTTATCCATAATGCGCACGGCCGCAGGAGAAATCTCTTGCGCGATGGCGGGGAGCACGTCCCGGTCTGGAATCAACACCAATAGCGGCTTGGCCTGTGATCGTTTCTTGATCTCATAAACCCGCTCGACGGCGTTGCGGTCAAACGCATCGGCCCCCAGGCCATACAAACATCGAGTGGGAAAACAAACAACCCCGCCCCTGCGAATCACCTGCGCGGCTTTTTCAATAAGGGCCGGATCGATGTGGTCCGAATTTATCCGATTTATTTTTTCCGATTTATAAGTTCCGCTCAATTTAGGTTTGATTCTCGACGTTTTTGGCTTTTTGCACGACCTTGTCCGCCATGTCACGTTTAAAATCATTCAGTTTCCGCTGCAGTGCGGCATCGCTGACCCCCAGGATTTGGACGGCCAGAATCCCGGCGTTTCGAGCTCCTGGTTTTCCGATCGAAACGGTGGCCACCGGAATCCCGGGCGGCATCTGCACCGTTGACAGCAGCGAATCAAAACCTAAAAGACAGGATGAATCGATGGGAACACCGATCACCGGCAGGATGGTGTGAGCTGCCAGAACGCCGGCCAAATGGGCGGCGTGCCCGGCTCCGGCAATGATAACTTTAATGCCGCGATCGCAGGCCGTTTGCGCAAATTCAGCGGCTCGGGCCGGACTCCGATGCGCCGAGGCGACCGTCATTTCATAGGCAATGCCGAATTGTCTCAAAATATCGGTTGCGCCCTGCATAACTCCCAGGTCGGAATCGCTCCCCATGACAATTCCCACCTTAGGCAGACTCGGGTTGTCGGTCATAGTGCTTTAACTCCTTTCTCGGTTGTGCATTTGAGACTATTATAGGCCCCTCAGTGAGGATTTTGATGATATTCAAGACCCAACTCAATCAGCCGGTCCAATAGCGCACCAAAGGAAAGGCCGGCGGCTTTGGCGGCCTGGGGCAGAAGACTGTTGGCGGTCATTCCCGGAATGGTGTTGGTTTCCAGAACAAATAATTCCTGCCCCTTGAGAATCATGTCCGTGCGGCTGTAGCCTTTACAAAAAAGCGCCTGATGGGCCATCTTGGCATAGGTTTGGACCTGCTCGGTCAGTGCATCCGGGATCCGGGCCGGACAAATTTCCTGTGTTACGCCGGGCGTGTACTTGGCCTCATAGTCGAAAAAAGTGTGTTCCTTGTCCGGTACGATTTCGATCACCGGAAACGCCTCCAGGGTCTGGTTGCCGATAACGCCGCAGGTTAGCTCAATCCCCTCAATAAACGTCTCTACCAGAATCTCTTCATCCAGGGCCAAAGCCTTTTCAAGGGCGGTTCCCATGCCGGCTTTGGAGTCGACAATTGTAACCCCGACGCTGGAACCGTTGCTCACGGGTTTGACAACCAGCGGCAGTCCGATGCGCTCCACCCACATTTCTGTTTCGACGGTATCCCCCCGGCGGACGACGACATCCGACGGCGTCGGCAGACCAACCTTCTCGTAAAGCTGTTTTGAGGCAATTTTGTTCATGGCGATCGCGCTTCCGATCACCCCGGAGCCCTGATACGGAATCCCCAGCAGATCCAGCAAGCCCTGCACCGTCCCGTCCTCTCCGTAGGGCCCGTGGAGAATAATCAGGGCCGCATCGATTTTTTCGGCATCGGACACCAGGCGCTGTAGATCGGTTTTGGGATCATAGCGGATGATGGCATATTTTTCTTTATCCAGAGCTTCGTAGACCTGCTCTCCGCTGCTTAAGGAAACTTCCCGCTCGGACGAAATGCCTCCTGATAACAGTGCTAAAGTCAGTTTTTTCATAGATGTCCTCTAATTTTACCTAAATTGAGCGTTTCTCTTTTTGGGGTGGCTTTTTGTCCACATGCTCGGCCAGTTTACCCATGTAGTGCTGGGGCATCTCAAAATCAGGCGCCGTATCGCGGTATGCATTCAGTTTCATGATCATAAAGTTTAGCTTTTGCAATAGCTTATACTTTGCAGCCGCTTCGGTCATCCCGGCCAGGAGCGTTTCGGTCTTCAAAATCTCTTTTTTTAATTCGATTTCCGGCGGCGCACAATCGGCGTTCTTTAACATCTTATAGGCCAGCCGAAGTTCCTCGGGAATATGGCGATCATCATCCAGACAAAGGGGTTTGCCGGCACCATCAAGGTTATCGAACTGGCCCTTTCTTTGAGCTGACTTGATCCGCTCTTCGACGATTTTGTCAAAACCTGAAAACACTCGCCTGTCCTTTTTTATAAAATCCGTACCGGCTGTGGACGGTGCTTTTTATGGCCACGAACCTAGACTTCTATAATATACTCTTTTGACCCTTTTCAAGCTCAAAAATATTCCCTTAGTCTAATCGAGCAAAACTCGATTAGAAGTTATTCGATATCAGTTATTGGTTAATGGTTTTTGGGAAATTTAATCTAAATTAGACGATTCCGGGTTCAGCTTTCCCGGCTCAAATGCGGGTAAACATTGAACATTGAACCATTCAAACTTGGTTTAAATTAAATGGTGGCCATCCAGAAATAATATATTTTGGTTCAGGACAAGGCCACAGCATTTTTACAACCACAGGCGTAGCGTGACTACGTCGAGGATTGTAAAAACGCGAGAACGCCGTCCTGGGTCGAAAGATGCTGTTTATGGATGGGCACTAAATAAGATTTGACCCTACCCACTTTTATTTGATAGAGCCATCTCAATACACTAATCCCCGCCCCGCCTGAAAGGAATCCGCCATGAAAAAAATTGCTTTTGCCGGAACGGATGGCCGAACCCTTCTGAGTGCCTTTGTGGTATCCACCGCCACCAGTGATATTTATCCGGAAAGATTTCAGGGCATCGTGGTTCGAGGAACCCCGGCCATGCCCGAATATGCCGAAATAATGGGTTGGCCGGTACACTTTATCCCTACCGAAAGTAACTCGGTGCAGGACTATGCCGACACCATCATCCGTTCGATGGAAGCCGGCGAGATCGATTATCTCATTCCCATGCCCGAAGCGCTTTTGTTTGATGGTCTGGTGGATCAATTGGAGACCGCCGGATTTGGCGACCGGGTCATCGGATTGAGCCAAGGGGGCGCTTTTATCGAAGGGGACAAGCTGCGCTGTAAGGCGTTGTGCCGCGAGGCCGGAATTCCGGTGGCACCCGGCTGGACTGAAGTCGATGCCCGAAATTACCCCGACATATTGCAGACCTCCTTAAAGTATATCCACGAATTTGGCGGCGCCGTTTTGAAGTACCCTTACAGCGCCGGCGGTAAAGGTGCGCGGATTATCTTGAATTCCTGGGAAATCAGGGATGTTTACGATGTGTTGCTCAATGATTATAAAGACAGTTACAAAAATATGTTCGGCAAAAAGGGCAATTGGCCCCTTTTGATAGAATCTTTGATGTCAGGTGTGGAAATCAGTTTCACGATTCTGGTCGATAATCTGGGCCATTTTCAGATACTCCCCACATCCATGGATTACCCGGAACGGTTTGAAGGCCCGGCCTCGAAAAACAACCCGATTACCGGCGGCGTCGGAGCGATTTCACCGCACCCGATGGAAACGTCCGATTTGATCCAAATGGCCGCTGAGGACATCGCACAACCCTTAATCAGGGCAATGCAGAGCAGCGGAATCCTGAGACCCTGTATTCTCTATCCGGGCTGCTTCGTCTCTTTTGATGGCGCCATGCGACCGACTCAAATTCGAGTATCCGAAATCAACATTCGCCCGGGAGAACCGGAAGCGCAGCCGGTCGCCCGTCGACTCCGAAACTTGGGAACGCTGATTAAAGCCACACTGGAAGGAAACCTGCATGAAGTCCGGCCCGAGGTGCGAACCGATCAGCTTGCGGTCTGCATTGCGCTGGTGACGGGTCCCGGCGGCCCCGACGGACAGAAAGGATATCCCTGGTCGTGCACCAAAGGCGAGACTCTGGAAATCGATTTCAAGTATCTGCGGCGCAAAGGGATACAAGTCATCCCTTCTGCCATGACTTATGCACCTGATGAAAGCCTTTTCAAATCGGATGGAACGCGTGTGGCATTTCTGAATGCCAATGTTACCCTTAAGGCCAATGAGTCCGGGGGTGAAGTGGCACAGCGGCTTAGCCAAAAACTACTGCGGGTCTTCGATAACGGCAAAATTCGGGTCATTCCACGTGAAAACCAGGAGGGAAACCGGTTGGACCTGCGGCGGGACATCGGCCTGCATTACCTAAAGGCCGAAAAAATTTTCCCATCCCCCAAAACCTGACAGGTCATCCCCATATACGACCTAAGATCATGGTAACCGTTCACAGGTTAAGAACAAAAAGGCTACACATCCCAAATGCAGACCGGGGACAGGAATGGAGCTTTGAACCCCTGAACGCCTACAAATCATTATAGGGTCCAAATCATTTTGGTTTGAATGGTCTCAGATTGACGGCCTGTTTACCCTGGGCGGTTTCTTTTATATCAAAAGTTACCAGATCGTTTTCCTGCAAACCGAAATGTCCATACTCTCTGACGCCCGAACGATGCACAAAAACCTCACCATATTCTTCACTGGTTATGAAACCATAGCCTTTTTTTTCGTTATACCATTTGATACGACCTTGGACCATGCGTATCTCCTTTCATTTTTTCCGCAACCGAAGAATAATATCAGAAAGTCCGGTTTTTTCAACACCTATTTCAAATGCTCACCTAAATTGAGCGATTTTCAAGTTCGCCGCAGATACAAGGAAGATGCTGTTCCGCTATAGTGAACTATGCGGGACGGCATCTGACGCTGTAGGTGCGGTGAACTTGAAAATCCCGGAGGGTCTAAAATTTTTAAAATTAAAATTGATTCAATTCCTTAAAAACATTGTAGAATTAACCATTTTAAAAATTTGAAACGCTCAGTTTAGGTCCCTATAATCCGTCCCTATCGGCTCTCGGTATGGTCAACTTGGCCTCGATAAAATCAGAATGCCCGAGCTTTAAGCATTTGGCAATCATCCGGATTTCTTCGATCTCTTGATAAGAAGTCTTTTCTGAGACATTTGCCATTTGAAATAGGCATTTGATAAAGGCCTTTCGCTCCTCATGCGTGGTTTGTTCAAAAAAACTGTGCGTCAAATAATGATAATCGATCCCCTCCATGGCTCTCCGGCGGACGATTTCGGCAAAGAGGGCTGCGTCCGATTCAGTCAGATTCCAATCCGAAATCAAAATCGAAACAAGGGCGGCGTGTTCTTCCTGGGAAAAGTCTCCATCGACAGCCGCCACTCGCCCCAGCAGGGCCGCAGCCGAGCTGAGTTTTTTAAGCTGTTCCTCGGAAATCCGATCCATTTCAGGATAATTGCGTTTGACATCATACAGGACCTTGTTGCGAATGAAGTTCTCGAGTTGTTGCTCCCTCAAAAGCACCTTTTCGTTTATGGTCTTCTTTTTCCTTATGACCCCACCGGTCAAACGTGAGAAAAGACCGAGCACAGATGGCTGCCTGGACTCGATTGCTGTTTTTAGATCGCTGAAGACGACTTTTTCTTCTTCGGTCACTTCGCCATCAATCGCAATAAGGTCTTCCAGTGTTCGCAATACGTGGTCTTTTTCTGAAGCGGTGCGTATCAATTTAAGCACATCTTCAAGCAAAGCTTTTCTTTCTGATTCACCAACCGCTGAATCGAGATAAATCTCCAGTTCGGCCCACTCCCTGGCAGTCAATTCCGGAAGTGCAAAAAGCACTTTTTTGAGTGCGTTGACTTCGGTATGATCTATCTTTCCATCAGCCCACGCTACGGCGATCATTAATTTGGCCAATTTAAAGGTTAATGTTGCAGCTTTTGACATAATTTCTCCTTATTTAATTCGGATCGGCAGATATCCGATTTGTTTCTGAAGTATCAAAATATGGGTGACCCCATTCAGCAGAAGATTTTTTCTTTGGATACCTCAGCGCAGGCTGTGGGTGAGATTAAGGGGCGATCCAGCGTTTGATTCTGGGTACCGCCTTACGGGCCCAATCGTTTGACAGGCGTTGTTTTAAAAACTGCTCATAGAGCCTTTCGACCATCTTGCCAAACCGTTCTAAAAGATAGGTCTTCTCTAACAAGACGCCCTCCAGGTCTGCTCCGGTTTCCACGGGCCCGGTCTCAGGGAGTTTCACGCCGGACAGGGACAGGCTTTCGCCCTTGATGCTGAAGCGGCACACCAGTTCGGCGGCTTTACAGACGAGGTGCAATTCGGTGACCACGGCCCCTTTTTTCAGGGCCAGAACTCCTTCGTCCAGATTGGCTTCATCCCCCTTGATAGTGATGGTTTCACTGATATCGTTGCGGCTGTTTTCCAGCACGATGCGATTTCCCATACTGAGGGAACGAAATTCCGGGTCGCACGACTTCAATTGTCCCTGTTCATTTTCGATCATAAACCAGAGCCAGGTAAGGAACTCATATCCCAGAAATTTGTAACGATTGTAGGCAACGGCAACATCCAGCATTCTGGTTAACCTATAAAATCGGTCGGTTCAAGATTCTTCAACAGGTCCCGCTCAGACGGATTCAATCCCGCCAGCAGTTCCGCCATGGTATAGGGAAACAACCGCAGCAAATGTAGCTCGAAGGACTGGAAAAACAAGGTTTCAAGCGCCTCATTAGCGGCTTTCAGATTTGAAAAAAACCACAAGTCCCGGGTTTCATGGTTCCAGATGAGATCATAGATATTGGGTGTGGCCGGAACCCTGCGAATCAGCTTGTGAATGACATGATCTTTGATAGCCCGTTCTTCGTCGCGTGATAAAAAGGCCCGGCCGGTTTCTTCAAGCCTCCGGGCGGCCGTCTGGACACAATGCTTTTGGATCACTTTGGCGGGAATGTTTTTTTTGTCGATGCGGAGCGAAAAAATCATATAGGTTCCGAAAACAAAGGACAACTCTTCAAAATCGGGCGCAAACGGTTTGGCAACGGATGTCCAGCCCACCACCATCTCCGATACGTCATCTTCAACCACCGGCATCGCATTTGCCTGCAGGGCCTGAAAGACGGTTTCGTGAATGGGGGCCGCAAGTTTGCCGCTGACCCTGTAGCGCGTAATCGAATTTGTGGCCGATCGTATTCCCATAGCTGTAGCCGCGAAGTCAAAAAACCGTTAGAAAAAAGAAATGAAATCGAACCGGGCATATACCGCCTTATATTGGAGATGGCAAGGCATTTGTGATGTTGAGCGACCAGGAGAATATGGAATAACGGGATCATGCCTTGATGGTAATGCCAATTATTTTTATCTTTCAGTCTGATGGCGATTTATAAAATTTGACCTGAAATTGGAGGTGGGGTATTCTGATCGCATCTTCAAAGATTACGACAACCCAAAACTTTGTACGATCGTCAGGAAAGATAAGATCTGCGTAAAAAAAACCAAAAATAAGGAATAGCAGTGGTCCAATTGTCTAAAATTTTGCCCATTGACTCGCCCGAAGCTTCGCATGAAGAAGTATTAATCATTCTGATGCAGATTTCATCGGAATTAAAGACCCCGCCCCTTAGCGCTGCACTGAAAATAGTCATGGATCTTTATAGTGGTGAATATCCCGGTTATCGGGCTTGCAATACGGAATACCATGACTTGAAGCACACAATCGAAACTTACCTTGCGATGGCCAGGCTGATCCACGGTGCTACCGTTGAAAAGCATCATTTTAGCAAACGCCCGATTGTTCTTGGCCTAATTTCAGCGCTTCTTCACGATGCCGGCTACATTCAAACCGATGACGACTTGGATGGAACCGGTGCGAAATACACTGCCACACATGTTAAAAGGAGTATGGATTTCATTGGCAGGCATGCTGACGATTTTAAATTGACCGGTGACGAAGTTGAGATTTGCCAGTCAATGGTTCTCTGCACAGATCTTGCCGCTGATATTGATACAATTGTATTTCCATCCGAGCAGACAGCGTTTTTAGGCAAAATGCTTGGAACAGCCGACCTTGTAGCCCAGATGGCTGATCGAACGTATCTTGAAAAGCTTGCAGCTCTTTACAAAGAATTTGAAGAAGGCGGGGTGGGTGATTATGCGGATGAAGTTGATTTGCTGAAAAAGACAATCGGATTTTATGATTTCATAAAAGGCCGAATGAAAACCGTTCTTGATTCCGTTGATACGTTTTTAAAACCGCATTTTTGGGTAAGGTGGAAAATTGATTCAAACCTGTACCAAGATGCGATGGAGGCTCAGATTCAATATTTGCGAAAAAGCTTGGAGACCCCCGGCTTTAGGCCATTCGACCATTTTAAACGTTTTAAAGTTCTTGAAAAGGTTCGAGAGACATACGACGAAAAATGAATGTATGTAACAAACAGGGATTGGTAAAATCAGGCGTGCAACAACAAAAAAGCCTACTGTAAAAACAGTAGGCTATATGGTAGTGGTGGTGGCGATGCAGGGAGTTGAACCCCGGACACTGCGGATATGAGCCGCATGCTCTAACCAACTGAGCTACATCGCCACGTAACGAAAAGTCGGCTTCTCTTTTCGCGACCGCCCTCACTAACAGCTAAAACCGTGCGCGTCAAGTCATAAACGCACTCTGAAATGTCCAGTTCAGAAATACGGATTTTTTGTGTTGAACAAGGCCGCACAAGGGTTTGCGGTGAGGCGTACTCAGTGTACGTCGCAACCGGAAACCCGCGGAGAACGCCGTACAACGCAAAAAAGACCATTAATGGATGGACATTAGTTAGACAGGGGAAGACCCCGCAATCTCGATCGTAAACTCCTCTATATTATTTGGAAAATCTGAAAAGACGATCATGAAGGCCAGCATCTGGCCGGGTTTGACCTTTAAATTGGATCTTTTATCTCCAAAACGATTGGCAAGCCGCTTTTTAATTCCCGCAATGTCCAATGATGCAAGCTCCAGATCCGACAGTACATTTCCACATGAGATCGTCTCGATCTTTACCGGGGTTTTGGCTTTGGCATAGAGTTTGCCGGTGACCCTGATAAAGCTGCGCGGTTTTGAATAGTCGTTTTTAACCTTTCCGGTAACCACAAAAAGCCGGCCCACCTTGGCATTCTCAACAAATTTGCTGTTCAAATCAATCGTGCCGATCCGCAGATTCCCGTCATCTTTGGCCGGTGTTTTCAAAAAGTCGCTGATAAATGGTATTTTAATATCGCTGATATTGTTTATATAGGGGATTTTAATGTTCATCATGTTAAGAACGGTATAGGCAGCATAAGCGCCTCCACCGATGAGTATGATAATCAAAAGCACAAGTATTGGCGCACTGATCCGTTTTTTGGGCGGTTTGGCAAAATCGGTTTTGATTTTTTTGGATTTCGCCTTAACCTCGGCGCCACCATCAGTAAAGGCGCCGGTCGCGACTTCGCCGCCGGGATGTTCGGCCGTCTCATCAGCAAGCGGCTGATCCGGCCCTTCCGTCTCAAACAACTGTTGCTGGTCTTCTTCATTCTCATATTCGAGACCAATCTCCTCGCCGGCCATTTCGGCTTCGGCGCCCTCTTCTTCCACGATGGTATCCTCGAATTCTTCAATCTTGTGAGCTGCTTCCTCCAACGCCGCCATATCTTGATCTCCGCCCAGCTCCTCCTCAACCTCCAATTCCACATCCGAGTCGAACTCGAGTTCCAGATCGTCCGAAATTCCCTCGGATGGCGCTTGGATCTCATCTTTTTCAATGATCTCGTCCAACTCCGGCAACTCCAACTCAAAATCGGTATCGCCCCCGGTTTCCGGCTCTGCGGCCTCTGACTCTTCACCGTCCTCCAGGCCCAGGTCAAAGTCAAGCTCCAGACCTCCTTCCTCGGCGATTTCTTCCGGTTTCGTTTCTTCGGTGCCTTCGGTCGAAACGTCGGCCATTTTCTCTATTTCGGCAAAATCGATTTCGGCCGATGGTTCCAGCTCCGGCACCTGAGGACTTTCTTCTTCCTCTATTTCAAGAACCGGTTCGAAGTCTAAATCGAGCACTTCGCCATCCGTTTCGGTCTCCTTTTCGGTTGCGACCGTGGGTGTTGCATCCATTTCGGCCATCTGTTCGATTTCTGAAAAATCGATCTCAGAGGTTTCTTCAATTTCGATCGCCGGCTGATCCGTGTCGCCCTCGGTCTCTAAAACCGGTTCAAGATCCAGATCAAGCACTTCAATCTCCGGCGCTTCCTCCGCAGGCGGTTCTGCGATTATCGGTTCCTCTGTCTCGGGCGGAGACTCGATTTCCGAAATCTCAATATCAGCCAGTTCTTCAAACCCGCTTTCAGATTCCGTTGCGTGATCCTTTGATTCAATAATCGGTTCAATATCCAGTGCCAACTCTTCATCGTCGATTTCCAGGCGCCCGTTTTCTTCGGGCCGGCTCTCGCCATCGGTAATTAGCATCTTGTCGATATCCGAAAATTCAAGCCCTTCTATTTGTTCGGTTTCCGTTTCGGTCTCAGGGAGTTCAGCATCCCAGTCTTCTTCAAGCACGTCCGATTCAATCTCCGGAACCTCTTGAAGCGTATCTTCCGGAGGCGTGATTTCGGGTGGTGCGGGCTCTTTTTCGAGCTGCACATCCTGCTCGGTCGACTCATCAGCGTCGCTCAAGACGGTTGCGGGTGCTTCCGGATAGGCGACAAATATGCTTTGACATTTCGAACAGCGAACCTTTGAGCCCGTCGCTTTAACAAGGCGGTCATCCAGGTTGAAGCTGGTATCGCATTGCGCACACGTAATGATCATGATTATCCCCCGGTTCAGAGTTTGAAATGATAAATTTCGGGCAAGTTCCGATATTGTTCGGCATAATCAAGCCCGTAACCCACC
>CAZNFS010000069.1:0-14617 GCA_964572695.1 uncultured Desulfobacteraceae bacterium | reverse complement strand
TGACCAAAAACTCCTGTGCCAGCAGCTTACGCTATTAGAACAAATTCACCGTGCAAGCAAACATATTAAAACTTGCTTCCTAATTTAGGCTTGTGAAATGATAATGGTTTTAAGAAAATGAATATAACGCCCTCCGGGCGAACTAAAATAATTTTTGACACGGATTGCGCCTTAACGGCTTGAAACGCGCCACAGATTTCACTGTTCTTTATTTCATAAATGCGGCTGCATTTATGAAATGGAAGCATAGTTTGAACAATGGCACCATTGTTCAAACTATATAAACCCAATCCGTGGCCATCCGTGTAATCCGTGTCTAAAAAGAAAATTCCTACACAATGAACTTGGTTCGATCCACTCACCATTGGAACATATGAAATCAAGCGCACTTATAAAGCCTTATTTTGCCCGGAACAAGCTTTTCATTTTCATCGGCCTCATTTCACTGGTTGTGGTTGATTTGCTGCAGCTATTGATTCCCCTGGTCATCAAATGGGCGGTGGACGATCTGACCGTCTTTCGGGTCGATTCCAGGGGATTGATCATTTACGCCTTTTATGTTGTCGGGATTGCTTTGGCGATCGGTGTTTTTCGTTACATATGGCGGCGCTGTCTTATCGGGATGTCGCGGCAGGTTGAAGAAGGGCTGCGCAATAAACTTTTTGCGCATATACAGACCCTTTCAGCCCCCTATTTTGCCGCAACCAAAACCGGGGATTTAATGGCCCATGCGACCAATGATATTCAGCACATTCGCATGGCCACGGGTATGGGTATTGTTGCCATGACAGATGCCCTGGTGCTCGGTACGGCGGCCATCGGCTTTATGGCGACGATCCATCTCCGCCTGACCGTTTATGTCCTTATTCCGATGCCTCTTATTGTCCTGAGCGCACGATTTTTTACAAAAAAAATGCATCGCAATTATCAGGCCGTGCAAGGTGCTTTTGCCGACTTAACCGAAGTGGTGCGTGAACGTTTTGCCGGCATCCGGGTCATCAAGGCCTACAACCGGGAAAAAGAATCCGCGGCCGGCGTTCAGGCCGCCTCAAAGGCTTATGTCGATAAAAACCTGAAGCTGGCCCGCATCATGCGATCTTTTTTCCCCATGATGCTGTTTTTTTCAAATATGAGTCTGGGGCTGGTTCTCCTGCTGGGCGGCAGTCAGACGATTAAGGGTTCGATTACGCCCGGAGAGTTTATAGCCTTTATCAGCTATATTGGAATGTTAACCTGGCCCATGATGGCCACCGGGTGGGTGATGAACCTGATCCAGCGTGGAAAAGCATCTCTGGATCGGATTCATCAGATCCTCCAAACCGCGCCTCAGATTACGGATGCCCCGCATGCCGTCGCGCTGGAACATATCCGCGGTGAGATCGTATTTGAAAATGTCTCTTTTAGCTACGCTTCCAACGACCACACCGACGCCACGCCGGTGATCGCTGAAATCGATCTTAAATTAAAGCCCGGGCAGACCCTCGGAATCGTCGGCCCGCCGGGCAGCGGCAAGACGACCCTGTTGGGTCTGATCCCTCGAATTTTTGATGTTTCACAGGGACGTATCCTGATTGACGGTTTGGATATCCGCAACGTGCGGCTTGAAGATCTCAGATCCCGGATCGGTTTCATGCCCCAGGAGCCCTTTTTATTTGCCGCTTCAATCCGGGAGAACATCATGTTCGATGACAACCGCCCTCAAGATTCAGACTTGATCAATGCCGCCAAAACAGCTTCGCTCCACGGCACGGTACAAGCCCTGCCGGATGGGTTTGAAACGCTTGTCGGCGAAAAGGGCATCATCCTTTCCGGAGGTCAAAAACAGCGCGTGGCCTTAGCCCGAACAATGCTTTCTGCAAAACCGATCCTGATCCTGGACGACCCCATCAGTCAGGTGGATAGCGAAACCGGAAATGATATTATCAATCGGCTAAGGTCATTAGCCGGAAAAATGACCCTGATCATTGTCTCTCACCGGCTCTCGGCCGTCCATTTTGCCGACCACATCGTCGTCTTGGAGCAGGGCCGCATTGTCGAATCCGGTACACATGCCCAGCTGATGGAATGGGATCGTTATTACGCTCGAACCTATCGGCTCCAGGAACTCGAAGAGGTCATGCATGCGCGCTGAATTTGGATATGCCGAAGAAGAAAAGCTCGGCAAACCGTATGATACCCGGCTGCTGCTGCGCCTGTACCCTTTTGTTAAGCCGTATCGACGGTTCATTGCGCTTGCCGTTGGGCTCGTAATCTTTATCACACTTTTTGATCTCTCACTCCCCTATATCACCAAAATTGCTATAGACCGCTACATCATACCGCGGGTCGCTTCTGATGCCCGGCAACCCCATCCCCTTCCGGGAAAAGCGTCTTCGCACCACCCCGGGCGATACCTGAAATTCCGCCTCAGCGATGACAAGGTCGAGGCGATCGTAAATCGATACCCGGATCAATTCGAAATACACGCTCAATATGCCTGGATCCGTTTGTCGGAACTGAACCAGCTGCCTGCAGACGATATCAGCCGGCTTCGCAAAAGGGATCTGGCCGGAGTCGCAATGATCACTTTTGTTTTTTTCGGTATCGTTCTGCTCAATTTCCTATTCAATTTCTTGCAGATTTATCTGATGGAATTTACCGGTCAGCAGGTGATGCATGATCTGCGCCTGAGAATTTTTGAGCATGTTCAAAATCTTGCGATTCCCTTTTTTAACCGCAATCCGGTGGCACGCCTGGTGACCCGTGCCACCAATGATGTCCAGAATATGAACGAGCTTTTTACCTCTGTAATCGTTTTTGTATTTAAGGATACATTTCTCCTGATCGGTATCTCAATCGTGCTGATCAGCCTTAACTGGAAACTGGCGCTCATCTCCTTTACGGTATTGCCGTTTGTCCTTTTGGCGTCGCTGCGTTTCTCCGGCCTGGCCCGCGAGGTCTTTCGGGTTTTAAGGATAAAACTGGCCGAAATTAACGCCCGCTTTGCCGAAACCATCGGCGGCATCCGGGTGATCCAGCTTTTTTTAAACGAAAAAGCCAATTATCGCAAATTCACCCGCTTGAATCATGAAAATTATCTGGCCGGAATGAGACAGATCAGGATATTCGCCGTTTTTATGCCGATCATCGAAATTTTAGGAGCCCTTGCGATTGCGCTGGTGATCTACTATGGCGGAATGGGCGTTCTGGAGCAGCGCGTGAGCATCGGCGCCCTGGCGGCATTTTTTCTTTACATGCGCATGTTTTTCAGACCCATCCGGGACATTGCCGAAAAATATAATGTGATGCAAAATGCCATGGCCTCCGCCGAAAGACTGTTCCTGCTGCTCGATAACACCGAAAAAGACGGAGCGGCAGCGGCAATTGACACCCGCCCGATTAAGAAAATCGCTGAAATCACTTTTGATCGGATCTGTTTTGCCTACAACCCCGGTGAACCGGTGCTCAGCAATATTTCGTTTAAGATTAAATCGGGTGAAACGATTGCCATCGTCGGACCTACAGGCTCGGGCAAGACGTCCCTGATCAATCTCATGATTCGTTTCTACGACCCGACGGCAGGGCGTATTCTCTTAAATGACCGCGACATCGCCGGCATGGATATCGCTGATTTAAGATCAAAAACGGCCCTGGTGATGCAGGATCCCTTCTTATTTTCCACCTCGATCCGCCAAAATATTTTCCCGGATTCACTTTCCCTTTCAAACGAAAGCATAACAGCTGTTTTAAAGGCCGCCAACCTGTATACTTTCATCGCAAAGCTTCCCGACGGTCTCGATACGATTCTTTCCGAAGGCGGCGCTACCATTTCAAGTGGTCAGCGACAGCTGATATCAATTGCCAGGGCTTTTGCACGCCAACCCGAACTCATCATTCTGGATGAAGCCACTTCTTATGTCGATTCCGAAACCGAGCAGAAGATCCAGGCGGCCTTATCCAATTTGATGCGCGGCCGCACCGCCATCGTGATCGCACATCGTCTTTCAACCGCACGCACCGCCGACAGGATCCTCGTTCTGCACCGCGGAAGGATCATTGAGACGGGGAGTCATACTGAATTGATGCATGCCCGGGGCTTTTATTATCGATTGCATCGGCTGCAAAATTCCAACCCAATTTAGACCCAATTTAGGCTTGCTAAAGCCTATTCAACATGCTAAAGGGCTCCTTTGTGTTTTTTTCAGCAACCTGGCTGTACAAAGCCTAAATTAATAGAAGTAAAATTAAAAGAAGAGGAGGATTTGGTAAATGGCATATGACGCAGTAAAAATGGCGGACTGGGAGATTTCGGAAGCAGCCGAAAAAAACATGCCCATGCCGGACGAATGGAGAGACAAATTAGGTCTTGAAAAAGACGAAATGCTGCCCATGGGAAGGCTGGCAAAGATCGATTTTTTAAAAGTCATCGACCGGCTGAAAGACAAACCCGATGGAAAGTACATTGAGGTGACCGCTATTACCCCGACACCCCTGGGGGAAGGCAAAAGCACGACCTCCTGCGGTCTTATGGAAGGTCTTGGC
The DNA here is from genome assembly GCA_964572695.1 of uncultured Desulfobacteraceae bacterium. GTDB lineage: Bacteria > Desulfobacterota > Desulfobacteria > Desulfobacterales > CAZHA01 > CAZHAH01. The sequence continues at coordinate 10,096 of CAZNFS010000069.1, read as the reverse complement.
AAACGCGGCGTCAATGTGGGCGGTGCCCTGCGGCAGCCTTCCGGCGGCCCCACCATGAACGTCAAGGGCACGGCGGCCGGCGGCGGCAACTCGTTATTGATCCCGATGACCGAGTTTTCACTGGGTCTCACCGGTGATATCAACGATATCATGAATGCCCACAACCTGGCCATGGTCGCCCTGACCTCGCGCATGCAGCATGAACGCAACTATAACGACGAGCAACTGGCGCGCCTCACCGGAATGCGGCGCCTCGACGTCGATCCGACCCGCGTTGAGATGGGCTGGATTATCGACTATTGTGCCCAGGCGCTGCGCAACATTATCATCGGTATAGGCGGCCGCATGGACGGGTTTACGATGCAGTCCAAATTCGGAATCGCGGTCGGTTCCGAGTGTATGGCGATTTTATCGGTGATCCGTGATCTGGCGGATTTGAAAGAACGACTCAACAATATTACCGTGGCCTTCGACAAGAGCGGCAAACCGATTACCACCGGTGATCTTGAAGTCGGCAACGCCATGACCGCCTTTATGCGTAACACCATCAACCCGACCCTGATGTGTACGGCGGAATACAACCCCTGTATGGTCCACGCCGGACCGTTTGCCAACATCGCCGTGGGACAGTCGTCCATCATCGCCGATCGCGTCGGTCTGAAACTGTTCGACTACCATGTCACCGAATCCGGCTTTGCGGCCGACATCGGCTTTGAAAAATTCTGGAACGTCAAATCCCGTTTCAGCGGCCTGAAACCCCATGTGTCGGTACTGACCTCCACCATCCGCGCCCTTAAGATGCACGGCGGCGGCCCCAAGGTGGTGCCCGGCATCGCCATGCCCGATGCCTACACCAAGGAAAATATCGAGCTGGTGGAAAAAGGCCTCGAGAACATGGTGCACCTGATCGGTGTGATTCGAAAATCGGGCATCAACCCGGTGGTTTGCATCAACCGCTTCTACACCGATACCGACGCAGAATGCGCCGTGGTGCGCAAAGCGGCCGAAGCGGCCGGTGCGCGCTGCGCCGAATCCAAGCATTGGGAATTGGGCGGGGAAGGTGCTCTCGAATTTGCCGATGCGGTCATCGATGCCTGCAACGACGAAAACGACTTCAAATTCTTGTATCCGTTGGAAATGAAGCTGCGCGACCGCGTTGCCACCATCGCCAAAGAGGTCTACGGCGCCGACGGTGTGTCCTGGACCCCTGAAGCCGAAGCCAAAGCCAAAATGTTTGAGGGCGATTCCCAGTACGATGACTTCGCCACCATGATGGTCAAAACCCACCTGAGCCTTTCGCATGAGCCGACGCGCAAAGGTGTTCCCAAAGGCTGGACGCTGCCCATCCGGGATGTGTTGATTTACTCGGGCGCCAAGTTCCTCTGCCCCTGTGCCGGTACGATCAGCCTGATGCCCGGAACCGGTTCCAACCCGGCCTTTAGAAGGGTGGATGTGGATGTCGAAACCGGAAAGGTGTCCGGATTGTTCTAAGCAAGGCCAACTGTTCTGTCTAAAAGAGGGTCCGGTAAACACCGTGCCCTCTTTTTTCTTGATCGTGTCATGCAAAAATCTGGATAAACCCGGGATTCGTTGATGGGTTGCGCGACTCGTTTTGTTTTACGTTAATCGGTTGCGTTGATTTGAGCCGGTACCCGTATTACGGATCACGATACGAGCTGCGCAACCGTATACCATTAAACGGTCACGGCCTAGTGGGCTATGTAAGACGTACCCTGACAGGCTAATCGTTTTGTCAATGGATCTGTATGCAATAATAATAGTGCAGGAGGATTGTTAAATGAAAAAGGTTTTGACCAGTCTTGAGTCTGCGGCGGCCCTGGTGCGCGACGGCGACCTGATTACGTTTGGCGGCGCCACTTTCTCAAGGGCCCCGATGGAATTTGTGCGTGAGCTGATTCGACAGCGCAAAAAAGATTTGCATCTGATCGACCGCGAACCGGCCCTGGATTTCGATCTCCTGATCGGCGCCGGAGGCGTGGCCAAGGTGCGCACGGGCATGCTCGGTTTTGAAGTCTTTGGCATGGCCCCCAATTTTCGTAAAAAATCTGAAAATGGTGAAATCATCACCAAAGAAGGCGCCTGCCAGCCGATTATCGCCGGGTTTCGCGCCGCCGCCATGGGAATCCCGTCAATTCCCATAAAAGGAATGCTGGGCTCCGATCTCCTCACCATCAGCGAAGTCGTAGGGAGCCAGAAAGAATTCAAGGATCCCTTTACGGGCGAAACCATGATCGCCGTAAAAGCCATCGAACCGGATGTCGCCATCGTACATGCCCAAAAGGCGGATGAATACGGCAATGTGCGCATCGAAGGCCCCTTTTATGAAGACGTCATCAAAGCCAAAGCAGCCAAAAAGGTGGTGGTGACCGTCGAGGAGCTGATTTCCAATCGTGAAATCAGGAAAATGCCCCAGGCCACAACCCTCCCTTATTTCCTGGTTGACGCCGTCGTGGAAGCACCTAAAGGGGCCTTTCCCTGTTCCTGTTTCAACTATTACGATGTCGACTACGATCATATTCAGGGATACCTCAAATCCGCTGCCCAAAATCAATTCGAACAATATCTCGACCAACATGTCTACAGGAGGAAAAGTGAATGAACGCAACAATCGAGACACCCGATCTGATGATTTATGCCATGGCATCGGAAATAGAAAATTCCGATACCGTTCTGCATGGGGTATCCTCGCCGTTACCGGTTTTAGCCATGAGCGTCGCCCGCAAAACGCACGCTCCCGACATGGCCTATATTTCCGGAGCAGAGGGGGTTGATCCTGAACTTGACCGCGTTTATCCCTCATCCTTTGATACCCGTCTTAATCGAAACGCGGTGGCCTACTTTGGACTCCACGAAGCGTTTGATCTGGCCCAGCGGGGAGAATTGAATCTGATGTTTCTGGGAGCCGCTCAGATCGATCGTTATGGCAATACCAACCTCAGCGTAATCGGGGATGTGAACCGGCCCAAAGTCCAGCTCCCCGGAGGTGCCGCCTCCGCCTTTTTGATGCCGATTACACCCAAGGTGGTGATTTGGGCGATCCGCCATTCCAGCCGTGTCTTCGTCGAAAAAGTCGATTTCGTGACCGGTCAGGGTTATGATCATCGCCCCGAAGAATGCCGCCAAAATGAAATCGTCGTTATCACAAATCGGGGGGTGATGAATTTTAAAAACCCCGAGCGGGTGATGCAAATACAGTCTTATCATCCGGGACACAGCATCGATGAAATCAAAGCCAATACGGGGTTTGATATCGAAGCGGCTCCGGATGTGTGCGAAACGCCCTCACCCCAGCCCGGCGTAACCGATTTGATTCAGCAGATGGATCCCGATGAGATAAGGCGTAGTGAATTCCGTTAATGAAGAAATTCTTTGGTTTTAAACACAATAAAAAAGTAAAGGCCCAAAGAGGGTATTAAGGCCTTTTTGAGAACGACATTTTGGCAATTTTATAGAAGCGCTTAGTGAAATGGAGCGTAAAAATGGTAACTGTTTGAGGGCGCAGCCCGAGTTTTACCATTTTAGTGCAATGAACTTAGCGATTCTTAAAATTTCCAAACCAAAAGAGAGCAAAAGGGCCTTAATATCCGGGTTAACCTTTTTTGAGAAATAATTCCTAATCCTTAGGTAAAGGAGAATATGATGACCGAATTAAAAGAAGTCGAACAAGCGTTAAACACCTACATCCGTCCTTTGACTTTTCCGGTGGCAATCAAAATGCTCAAATCAGAAGACGAAATCCCGGCCAAGACCCGGCGGCCCTTTCAACAGCTGAAAAAGAAGATCGCCATCTGTCAGGGAATCGGCATGGCCCGCAAGCTGGGCTGGGCCGTTGCCATGGGCAAAGAGGACATGCAGTGCTCCCTGGGGGCGGCCCCTTTCGGGTTTTTTAAAAATATCGATTTTTTTAGTGCCGGCAACATGGCCGCCGGTATGTTTACGGCCTCGGCCGAAGCCGGAAAAGCTGAGGAAGATCTTATTGATCGATTTGATTACGGCCTTTATAGCCACATTCTGGTCGCACCCTTGAGCCGGACGGCCTTTGAACCGGATCTGATTATGGTTTATGGAAACCCGGCCCAGGTGATGCGGCTTATCCATGGGGCCCTCCATAACCAGGGCGGGGCAATCCAGTCTTCGGCCATGGGAAGACTGGGGTGCGCCACCATTATTACGGCCATCAAAAAGGATGCCTGCCGTTATCTCGTCCCCGGAAACGGCGATAGGGTCTTCGGGATGACACAGGATTATGAAATGTCTTTTATTATTCCCAACTCGAAAATCGACACCGTATTGGAAGGACTGGCCCAAACCCATAAAGCGGGGGTCCGCTATCCGATTACGAGCTTCTTTAATTTTGAAGCCACATTCCCGCCCAAATACCAGGAGCAGATGAAAATCTGGGAAGAGGAAGGAGAAATATAAATGGAAACCTACACCGGCCGGCAACGGGTTGCGGCAGAGTTTAAAAAAACATTTACCGATCAGGAAATCCAAATCGACCGCAGAGCCGCCTATCCCATCATGGGCCAGTGCAACGCGCAATTGGTAGGCGCCACGATCCGGGAATTCATACTGGATCCCAAAATATTTGTAAAGGCCCAGGTTGCCGGCTATGAACGCTACAAACCGGACATTGTCGTCATGCAGGGGGATTTGCTGGCCGATGTCGAAGCCATGGGCAATGAGCTTAAATTTCCGGAAAACGGCATGTGCATCTCCATCAAGGTTGCCCTTGAAGACAAGGGGAATTTGAACAGTCTGCAGATTCCGGATCCCACCCAAGACGGTCGCATGCCCATTTATCTGGAAGTCCTGGCCGAGACCAAAAAGATTATCACCGAGGCCGCCGTATCATCGGTGATTGCCGGCCCCTGGACGATTGCCATCGGCCTGCGGGAAGCGAATGCACTTTTGCGTGATGCCATGAAAGATCCGGAATATGTCCATGAACTCATGCGCTTCTGCACCAAAGCCGCCATTAATTTCGGCGAGGCCGTCCACCCGCTAAAGGTGGGGCTCAGCTATTCCGAGGCGCCCGCTTCATGCAGTCTGATATCGCCGCCCATCTATCGAAAATTCATCTTTCCGTATCACAAACAGATCGTGGAACATTTCAAGGCCAAAAAGGTGGGCCTTGGGCTCCATGTCTGCGGTTATGCGGATCCGATTCTGGAAGATTTGGTCAAAACGGGTGCGGGCAACATCAGCATCGATGCCCCTTCGGACTTGAGCAAGGCGGTCGAAGTCACCCGCGGCAAGGCGGTGCTTATCGGAAATATCGACACAGGTCATTTCTTTTCCGGAACCCGGGATGAAATGAAACAGGCCATGCAGGACTGCCTGGCGGTTGCCCCGCAGGATAGCGGCTATGTATTGGCTTCGGGGTGTGAGGTACCCGGTGTGGCTCCGCCCGAAAAGATTGACTGGTTCATGGAGCTGGCGGACGAACTATGCAAAACCGACTAAGGATTGAAAAGCCTTGCCGCAAGCGGCAGGGCTTTTCAAATACGATCTAATCATTGTTGTCCATCTTGGCATGTTTTGCCAGCGAATCGGTATCATAGCCCGCTTTTTTGTAATCGTCCAGGGCCCGGGTTTTAAGACCTTTATCTTTGGTTTTTTCCGAATGTTTATCAGCTAATTCAGCCGCATGGCTCCACATGCCCGATGTTTCATAATCCTTTATTTGATTTTCCACCCGCACCTGATCTTCGGAATTCTCAACGATAGCCGCACGGCACCATGAAATAATCTTTTTAATCCTTTGGCCGCATTGCGGACAATCTGACAGCGGTTTGTCACTTATCTTCTGATATATTTCAAATCCATGGCGACAGTGCGGACATGATTTTGGGTCAAGTACGGACTGATATTCATAAATGGGCATAATCCAATTCCCCCACGCAGCGCTCAGTTTAGGTTATAATATAGGCCAACTCATGTTTGTCAACCGTCATGCAACTCGAAACCGAGCGTTTCTGAAAATAAATCTTTGCATATTAAGTTTTTTTTAGCTAATTGAATGGCGGTATTCTTTAAAATGCCCGATCCTGAGAACCAAGCCCTGGTTTCACCCCAAAGGAGTGACGGGCAGCGTTGATCAGTAGCGTTTTTTTGCCGACAACCCTAAGCAAAAAAGGAAAACCGATGCCCAAGTTATTCAACCCCGAATCGATTAAGGCCATTCAGCAGAAAAAAGAGCAATGGACCGAAGAAGACTACCCGTCACACAAGGAACGCGATGTCGTCTTTGAGACCCATTCGGGATTCCCCATCGAACCGCTCTACACCCCGGAAAATATCGCTGACGTCGATTACCTTAATGATCTCGGCTTCCCCGGCCAGGCCCCTTATACCCGCGGGGTTCATGCCAGCATGTACCGGGGACGCGTCTGGACCCTGCGCCAGTTGGCCGGATTCGGTCCCCCCGAGCAAACCAATGCGAGATACAAATATCTTCTTGATGAAGGCGCAACCGGCATCAACGCCGTCTTCGATTATCCGACTCTGCGCGGTTATGATTCAACGGATCCCAAGGCCTACGCGGATGTAGGGCGGGGCGGGGTCGCCATCGACACCCTGCAGGATATGCAAATCTTATTTGACGGTATTCCCCTTGAAGATACCAGTGCGTCGCTGGTGACCTGTAATCCCAGCTGTAATGTCATTATCCAATCCATGTACTTTGCCAATGCCCTGCGCAACGGTTTGCGTTTAAATCAGCTTTCCGGAACCAGTCAAAACGATTTCCTGATGGAAACCGCCATCACGATCGCACTCGAAGTCCTGCCGCCCAAGATCTCTTTTAAATTGTGCTGCGATGCCATTGAATACTGCACCAAATTTGTTCCGCGCTGGAACCCAATCAGTTTTACCGGCTATAACTACCGCGAAGCCGGATGCGATGCGCCCCAGGAAGTTGCCTTTGTCATTGCCAATGCCATCGCCTGCACCGAGGAAATGATCCGACGGGGTCACGCGGTAGACAGCTTCGCACCCCGGCTTAGCTTTTTCCTGTCCGGTTACAGTGATTTTTTCGAAGAAATCGCCAAGTACCGCGCTGCGCGTCGGATATGGTATCGGGTCATGAAGGATCAATTTGGGGCCCAGAATCCGCGCTCGATGACCTTCCGCTTCCACGTTCAAACGGCCGGGGTTGCTTTAACGGCCCAGCAGCCGCTTAACAATATTAGCCGGGCGGCCTATCACGGGCTTTCAGCCGTCTTGGGCGGCGCCCAGTCGGTCCACATCGACGCCTATGATGAAGCGCTCTGTACACCGACCGAGCTTTCGGCGCTTACGGCCTTAAGGACGGGGCAGATTTTGCAGCTCGAAACTCGCGTGACGCACACGGCTGATCCGTTGGGTGGATCTTATTTTGTGGAGTCGCTCACCAACCAGATGGAAACCAAAGTTGTCAGTCTCCTGGAACAAATTGATCAAATGGGAGGTCTTGTCAAAGCAGCCGAAACAGGCTGGATCCATCAGGAAATTGCCAACTCGGCCTATGCATACCAAAAAGCCGTGGAAAAGGGCGAAGTGCCGATTGTGGGGGTCAACTGTTTCCGTGACGAGAATGAGGAACTCCCCATGGCGCTTTTTGAGGTGCCCGAAACCCTGGAAACACAGAAAAAGAAACTCGAACACATCAAAAAGGAACGTAGCGCGTCCCGCGTGCAAGACGCACTGGATGCGATTGGCCGCTCTTGTGACGAAAATGAAAATATAATGGAAGTGATGGTTGAATCGGTAGGAGCTTTGGTCACCGAAGGTGAAATATCCAGCGTTTTGAAGAAAAGCTATGGGACCTGGAACCCGCCCCTGTTTTGACCCCTAAAGGAAACAAACTGTAATGAAAAAAAACATGCGAGTTATCATCGCCAGATTAGGTATGGATTCCCACTGGAGAGGGAGCATCGTGGTTGCGCGTACTTTACGAGATGCCGGCGTGGAAGTGATCTATCTGGGCAATCAAATGCCGGATGCCATTGTGCAAACCGCTTTACAGGAGAATGCGGATGTGATCGGTTTGAGCACCCTTTCGGGAAACCATATGATTCTAGCCCCTGAAGTTACTAAGCTCTTGTCGGAAGAGGGGCTTGAAGACACGGTTGTGATCCTGGGAGGCGCCATTCCTCCGGCAGATATCCCCCAGCTAAAGGCGCTGGGCGTCGCTGAAGTATTTGGGACCGGCTCCTCTTTGGAGCATATTGTCCAATACATCTCCGGGTTGGGGTAGATTCGTTTAATCTTCCTTTAGGGGTTAATTCCCCGCGGCTTGCCGCGAGCTGTCATTCCGGCGAAAGCCGGAATCCAGAAATCTAAACTGGATGCCGGATCAAGTCCGGCATGACATCGGACAACACATTTTAACGCCCCTCGTGCGCAATTACCTTAATCCGTTCGGGAAGCTTTTCCAGGAGATCGAAAGGCCGGAAGACCGCTTTGACACCCAAGGCCCTGATAAAGGTTTCATCCTTTTGAGGAATGATACCACCGACAACCACCGGAATATCTTCGATCCCCATGCGCTTCAGCTCCTCAAATAAGATCTCGATAACCACTTGGGGAGAGGCATCCATAATACGATAACCCATAACATCCACACCTTCTTGGAGAGCGGTTTGAGCCATCTCTTTGGGTGTTTGAATCCCGCCCAGGATAACCTCTATTCCGGCGTTGGATAGGGATTTCGCCACCACCCAATAGCCCCGCTGGTGATAATAGTCATCCCTGCTCAACAGAAATCTGATCGGTGCCATAATAACCTTATCCTGTTCCTTGCATTTAGCCTTAGGCCAGTACAAAAGGCGGGCTGCACACATAGGGCCCGCTTCCCGGCTGATTAAAAACTTCGGATTTGATTTGGGCGAATTCCCCCCGGGTCATTCCGGATCTGACCGCCTCGATCAGAGGCGCAATCATGTTTTGTTCGGCTTTCATTGTATTGACGAGTTTTGTGCGCGCAAGCGCCAGTTGTTCCGGATCCCGTTCCGCGCGAACCTTATGCAGGCGTGCGATCTGCTTTTCGGCCACATCCGGCGAATATTCATGCAGGACTTCAAAATCGGCGTGTTCCTGAAGCACCTGCAGCGCCTTCATCTGAACATCATCCTCATCCACCAGCGTGTTGACGCCCACCAGCGGTCTTTGGTGGTTGTCAAACTCCCTTTGGTTTTTAACCGCCATCTCGCGTATCTCATTACACATCCAATCCCAGGTTTTAAAAGCGCCGCCCATCTCCTGTATTTTATCGATGATGGCCACCGCTTCATTTTCGATATGATTGGTGAGCCACTCTACGTAATAAGAACCGCCCAAAGGATCGACCACTTTGGTTACCCCGGTTTCAAGCGCAATGATTTGCTGTGTTCTGACCGATAATGATGCCGAAAATTCGGTCGGAATCGCCAAGGCCTCATCAAATGAATTGACATGCAGCGACTGGACTCCTCCCAGAATAGCACCCAGGGCATATATCGAACCCCGGATGAGGTTGTTGAACGGTTGCTGCATGGTAAGGGTGGGGGCATAGATCTGGCAATGCATGCGGCACATCAACGAACGGGGGTTTTGGGCACCATACCGTTCCCGAAAAATTTTAGCCCATACCCTTCGCATGGCTCTAAATTTGGCGACCTCTTCAAACAGCTCAGGCCCGGCATTTACGAACCAGGTCACCCGATGGAGAAAATCTTCAATATCAAGCCCCTTCTCGATCAGGGCATCACTCCCGGCCATGGCGCAGGCGACCCCAAATGCGATTTCCTGGGCCGCCGAACAGCCCCCTTCCCTGACGTTGCGCATGTCAAGGTAGCCGGCATTGAACAGGGGCACATTGCGCGCGCTGTACTCCATTATATCCAGGCACTCCGTTTCGGGCCTGATCCAGTTTGACATGCTCCCTCTGAGCTTATGAAAATCGATACCACGCTTCCGGGCCACGGCCAGATAGCAGGCCAAAGCATAGGCGTTGCAGCAAATCACATGCACCGGATATTTTCGCATATCGATGCCGTCAAAAAGGGTTTCATAATCATACAGGCTATCCAGGGCAACCCCCCCTTTTCCAACC
>CAZNFS010000068.1:0-14783 GCA_964572695.1 uncultured Desulfobacteraceae bacterium | reverse complement strand
CGGCAACGTTGATAACTAGCTTTTTATCCATTTGACATCCCCGGTTCGGTCTTTTCTGGGTCGTTAATACTCCAAGCCCTCTCTTTTAAATCCGGTTCGCACAATCTGGGCTTTCTTTAGTGCGGTCGGCGACAGTCCGAATATCTCGCGCACAATCTCACCGGGCCGCACGGTTTTTCCGGGCTTGGAGTAAAGCCTCAGGGCTAAGCGCTCCGGGTCCAAAAGCCTGATCTTCAAAACCACTGCTTTTAAATCGATTTGTTTGGGTTTTCCTTTGTGACGGGCTTGGATTATCATATATTCGGAACGCTTTTCAAAACATTTTAGTTTGTCAGGATCAAAAAAGCCACCCTTAATTTTAAGTTGATAATCGGAAATACTGGCCCTGCCGCTTCCGTTTTTGGGCACTGTGGCCGGTTTACAGCCGAGGACCTTCAATCCGTCCGGCAATTCTGCATTTATGGCCTCCGCTAATTTCTGACAAGAGATTTCCGGCGACAACGTCAGATAAAAATATTCTCGGTCACTTTCGATACCGATGGGGAGCGGATCCTCAAATCCAATTTTGGGTTTGGGGTGAAATCCCTGGGAAAATACCAGTGGGATTCCAGCCCGTTTTAAGGCGCGCAGGAGTATTTTTACTAGCTCAAGATGTCCAAAAAATTTGGCTTGTCCTCTTTTTGAATACGAAATTTCCACACGCCTGGCGGGCAACGCCGTTCTCTGCGCCGTTTTTGTTTTGAGAGCCGGCGACAGGCATGCAGACCCATACGTTTTGGGTGCTATCTGCTTGAAATCACAGACACCACAAGAACAACAGTCTCCCTGCCGGCAATCGGGTGTTGACAAACCCTTGATCGCCTTTTGCCACTCTTCGGTCAAAAACGCTTTGGTTACTTTGGTATCGATATGGTCCCAGGGGAGTGGCTCGGCCAAATCTCTAGTGCGAGTGGTATAGAAGTCGGCCCGAACCTCTGCCGCCGCTAACGCTTCGCCCCACAAGGAGAAGTTAAAGTGGTCGCTCCATCCGTCAAACTGACATCCCCGGCGGTAGGCCTCCAGCAGCAAACGGCTGAGGCGCCGGTCGCCACGGGCCCACAGCCCTTCGAGAATACTGACCTGGGGATTCTGCCATTTGACTTGCACGCCCGACAGTCTGAGATTTTTTTTGATGTAGTCGATTTTTTCTCTCGATTCGGCCAGGGCATTTTGCGGTACCCACTGAAAAGGCGTGTGCGATTTAGGAATAAAGGTTGCGACACTGACATTAATTTTTCCCCTTAGTCCCTGCGGTCCTTTCACGCGGCGAAGTTCTTTAACAACATCGATCAGCGCTTTCAGGTCCTGTTCGGTTTCTGTGGGCAGACCAACCATGAAATAAAGCTTAATAACCTTCCAGCCGAGTTGAAACGCATCGCGGACAGTGTTGATAATATCTTCCTTAGAAACATTTTTATTGATAACGTTGCGCAATCTTTGGCTTCCGGCTTCAGGTGCAATCGTAAATCCCGTTTTGCGAACTTTTTTGACCAGCTTCATCAACTCGGGCGTAAGCGACCCTGCGCGCAGCGAAGGCAATGATATGGCAACCAATTGATCCTCGCAGCACGCCATTATCTGTTCCATGAGAGGAATGATCCCGCTGTAATCCCCCGTGCTGAGCGACAATAATGAAAGATCTTCGTATCCGGTAGCAGCAAGCGCCTTCCGGGTTAGAGATAGAAGGGTTTTTAGCGATCTTTCTCTTACCGGACGGTATAACATGCCGGCCTGACAGAAGCGGCACCCCCGTGTACAACCCCTGGAGATCTCCAGGCGGAGACGATCATGAATCGGTTTCCCAAACGGAACAATCGGTATGTCCGGAAACGAAGCATCATCCATATCGCTGACGATCGCTCGCTGAACTTTCGAATAGCCTGGAACGAGGGCCTTAAGCGATTGGAACCCCCCGGCATCATACCGGGGTCTAAACAAAGAGGGGACATACACCCCTTCAATCTGCGACCATTTATTTAAAAGATCTTCCTTGAAGGTCCTTCCACCGGATTTCCACTCTATCCACGCCTGTGCCATTTCAAGGATGACCGTTTCGGCATCTCCGATCACCATGGCATCAAAAAAATCGGCCACCGGTTCCGGGTTGCTGCTACAGGGCCCCCCGGCAATGATCATCGGTGCGTCAACATCCCGTTTTTCCGCATAAAATGGGATTCCGGCCAGATCGAGCATGGCCATAACGTTGCTATAATTAAGTTCATAAAGAAGGCTGAATCCGACAATATCAAAAGTATTCAACGGCCGATGAGTCTCCAGTGACATCAGCGGAAGTTTGTCCGCCCTCAGGCACGCCTGCATATCGGGCGCCGGGGCAAAAACGCGTTCGGCGGCGATCTCCTCCTGCTGATTCAAAATATGATAAAGGATCTGCAGGCCAAAGTGTGATGTGCCGATTTCGTAAAGATCGGGAAAAGCCAGGGCAATGGTTAGACGAACCCGGCGCAGGTCTTTTTGAATGGAATTTATTTCCGAACCCAAATAGCGGCTCGGTCTTTCAACCAGGGGTAAGAGATCTTGAATGCCTGGGCTGTCCATGATATGAGAAAACTCCAGAGTCGCCGTTCACCGCTCACGGTTGAAACGGCCTAATTGGTTGTTAACAAAAACGCGTTGCTCGGAACAACGGTTTTGTTTCACCCAGCGGGAGAATGCGATTCCGTTGCCTGATACATCCGGCAGCACCAATAACGTTAAGAATATCAGATTTTTATAACCTTTGAAATTTGAACCATTAACCACTCTCTTTGGTTTAACATGAAAAAGCCTAATCCGATAATCAACCTGAAATCGATCCTGTCCTCCGCCACCATTTGCGCTTTCATGGTTGTCATGGCCCTTTCCCCTCCGCAGGCCTTGGGAGAAAAATTTTCACGCCAAAACCCGGTCGTACTGGCCGTGGGCAAGGTAAGCCCGGCCGTGGTAAACATAAGCTCTGAATACGAAATTCGCAAGCAAACAAATCCATTTTCCGGATTCGGTATCGACCCCTTTTTCGATTCATTCTTTAGAGATTTCTTTGACCCGGGCCTTGAGCGCCGGTATAAGCGCCACAGCCTGGGATCGGGGGTTATCATTGATGGTCAACGCGGCTTCATTCTTACCAATGAACATGTGATCGCCCGAACCGGAAAGATTACCGTCATATTAAAAGATGAGCGCGAGTTTGCAGCCCAGATCGTGGGGGCCGATCCCGATTCCGACCTTGCCGTGTTGAGGATAAAGGCGACTTCACCGCTGCCTGCAATCCAAATGGGCCGCTCCGACGACTTAATGATTGGAGAAACCGTCATTGCCATCGGAAACCCGTTCGGGTTTTCAAATACCGTTACCACGGGGGTCATCAGTGCGGTCAATCGAAGCATCCGCACCGATGGCCGGATTTATCAAGACTTTATCCAAATTGATGCCTCGATAAATCCCGGAAATAGTGGCGGCCCGCTACTCAACATAAATGGTGAGTTGATCGGGATCAACACCGCCATTTATGCCAAAGCAAGGGGGATTGGTTTTGCGATACCGATCAATAAAGCCAAACGAATTATCTCGGACCTAATTCGCCATGGCGAAGTCATCCCGGCCTGGATTGGTCTGACGGTCCAGGATTTTGATGCTAAACTTGCGCAGTATCTAAAGGTTCCCGGAAAAGGCGGCGCCCTTATCAAGGAGGTTCAGGAAAACGCACCGGCATCGCAGAAAGGGCTTCGAGTCGGTGATATTATTCTTTCCGTGGGGACAAAAAGAATCCTTTCAAAAAATGATTTCCTCGTGGCTATGAAAAACTTTGCTTCGGGCGATACAATCCGGTTTGAAATTTGGCGCAACGAAAAAAAACATGCCTTCTCGGTCGATGCCGGCGTATTTCCGGTTGCGTTGGCCCTGGCTCTGGCTGAAAGGCGATTGGGAATAACCGTTAGGGATCTTACGTTTAAAGACCGGGCCTCTCGTAAAATTCGCGTCAAAACCGGCGTCGTCATTGCAAGCCTTCACCGCCAGTCATACCTGGCCCGGATTGGTGTGCTCCCCGGTGATGTGATCCGACAAATTGATGAAATGAGCATCAACCGGCTGGAAGATTTTAAAAAAGCGATCGTAAAATATCGCGCAAAAACGTCTCTGGTTTTTCTTGTGCAGCGCGGCGATCAGGGATATTACATAACCGTCAAGCTTTAATCCTTTATAATGGCTCTCTAAAGCATCCAATTAAAAATAAGGTTTATAAATGGAACGTACAAAAATTTATCACTTGCTTAATACCGCGGCCCCTCAAACACATGTTCTGATCAAAGGCTGGGTTCGGACCCGGCGTGATTCAAAAACATTTTCTTTTCTGGAAATCAATGATGGCTCAAGTCTCAAAAGCATGCAGGTCATCGCCGACACCTCTTTGGCCAGTTATCAGGAGGTAAAGAAGATTACGACGGGATCGGCGGTGGCCGTTTCCGGAGAGCTCATAAAATCACCGGGCAAAGGCCAGGCGTGGGAAATCAAGGCTGAGCACATCGAAGTGATTGGGCTCGCCCCTGAATCCTATCCCTTGCAAAAAAAACGCCACAGCGATGAGTTTTTAAGAACGATCGCCCACCTAAGGCCCCGCACGAACAAATACGGTGCCGCCTTCCGGATTCGATCGGAACTGTCCTTTGCGATTCATAAATTCTTTAAAGAAAGGGGCTTTCGCTATATTCACACCCCCATTCTTACCGGCTCTGACTGTGAAGGTGCCGGAGAATTATTTCAGGTCACCACCCTTGATTTGCAAAACTGCCCTATCCGAGATGAACATGTCGATTACAGCCGCGATTTTTTTGGCAAAGAGGCCAACCTGACCGTTTCGGGACAACTGGCAGTAGAGATGTTCGCCTTGTCCCTTGGGGATGTTTATACGTTTGGCCCCACATTCAGAGCCGAAAATTCAAACACGACCCGCCATGCGGCTGAGTTCTGGATGATAGAACCGGAAATGTCGTTCTGCGACAACGAGGGCAATATGGATTTGGGTGAATCCTTAATAAAATACCTGATCACCTATATTTTAGATCACTGCCCGGAGGATTTGCAGCTTTTTGGCCAATTTGTTGATAAAACGCTTCCGGCGACGCTTGAAATGATCGCCGGCTCTGATTTTATCCGAATTCCCTACCGTGAAGCGGTCGATATTTTAGAAAAATGCTCAAAAAAATTCGAGTACGAAGTCGCCTTTGGGAAAGATCTTCAATCGGAACACGAACGCTATCTGACCGAGAGCCACTTTAAAAAACCGGTCGCAATTTATGATTATCCCAAAACCATCAAACCGTTTTATATGAGACAAAACACCGACGGGGAGACTGTGGCGGCCATGGATATTTTGGTGCCGCGAATCGGAGAGATCATCGGCGGCAGCCAACGCGAGGAGCGCTTTGACATGCTGGAGGCACGGATTGAGGAATCAGGCCTGGAAAAAGAAAATTATTGGTGGTATCTCGACTCACGCAAATACGGTTCGGTCCCTCACAGCGGTTTTGGGCTCGGTTTTGAAAGGATGCTAATGCTGGTTACCGGTATCGGTAACATCCGCGATGTCATTCCCTTTCCGCGAACACCGAAGGCCATCGATTTTTAACCTGAATCGATCTCGTCAATTTGATCGGGGTTCATTTCTTTGTGCGCATAGTCCAGAGGCAGCCCGCTTTGGATAAAAAGATCGTAGATGTCGGGATCAATGTGATGATCTTTTTTCATAAAACCCATAATTTTAATCGCTTGCGAAAGCTTCATGGGCTTTTTATAGGGTCTGTCAGGCGCGGTAAGGGCTTCAAAAATGTCGGCGATGGCCATTATCCTGGCCTGCACGGAGATTTCGGCCTTGGATAGTTTTTGGGGGTATCCGGTTCCGTCCAATTTTTCGTGATGGGCCGCCGCGTAATCCGGCACCTTTGCCAGCAGTTTGGGAAAGGGTAGTTTGTGTAGCATCTTGGCTGTCATGGTCGTATGATTTTCAATGACGGCCCTCTCTTTTGCGGTTAGGGTTCCTTTTTTGATGCTCAGCTTTTGAACCTCTTCCGGTGTGAGGTAGGGGTGATCCTCTCCGTCCACAACATAGGTTTTGCTTGCAATCGTCTCTAATCGCTCGATCTTCTCATCGCTCATGAATTCCGCGGGCGTGTTGCAGTCCCTGATAAAATTGAGGTCCTCCGCAAGCACCTTTAGCTCCTCGGCAAGGTCCGCGTTCCCTTTGGCGCTGTCGCCGGCGTGAATATCACCTTTTTTCAAACGAACAACTTCTCTTCGCAACTGTTCATTTTCAATCGCTTTGGCGATGAGTCCAAATCGGATTTCAATCAAATTAAGACCGTCCTGAATCGTCTCAAGCTTCGTGGCTTTGTCCACGACATGCTCCGGGGTCGTGATTTTTCCCACATCGTGCATCCAGGCCGCCATCCGCAGTGCCAGCAATTCGTCTTCATCAAACGAGAGGTCTTTAAAGGGTCCTGCGCTGGAATGGTTGATTTTTTCGGCGATCATCATGGTTAAATCAACAACACGATTGATGTGTCCTCCGGTGTAGGGCGATTTTTCGTCAATCGCCGTGGCGATACTTCGAATGAAGGCATCGAACAGATCCTTTAGATCCTGGATGAGTTGGGCGTTGGTCAACGCCACGGCCGCCTGAGAGGCCAGGGAGGCAACCAGGTCGACATATTCGGAGGAAAAGGGGATGACCTCATCGGTATCGGGATCTTGGGCATTCAGCAGCTGTAAGACACCGATGATATCGTTTTGGTGATTTTTCATGGGTATGACCAGCATCGATTTAGACCGGTATCCCGTCGTTGCGTCGTAATTCCGTGGTCCTGTAAAATCGAAACCTTCGGCTTCGTATACATCCGGGATATTAACGGTTTCGTCTTTGAGGGCCACACAGGAACAAACATTTGAAAGATTGGGGGCCCCGTCCTTAAAAAGCGGAACTTCCGGGAAGGTAATCTCAACCCCGCTCGTCCCGCCCATGCGGGTCTTCATTGACGCATTCTGCACGATCTCAAAACGGAGGCTGCTTTTCTTTTGGTCCATTATATATAGGGTTCCGGCGTCCGCATTGGAAAGGTCTCTCGCTTCATCCACAATAGATTCCAAAAGTTTTTCGATATCTTCCTCACCCGAGAGTGCAATTCCTATCTGGGCAAGCTGTTTCATATGCTTTATTTGATCTTCGGCATAAATTTTGACCTCGGCAATCACTGTCTTGAGAAGCTTATCGAGGCGTTTGTCCTCGGATAGGGATTGCTGTTTCTCTTCACGCGGCTCTTGCGCCGTTGCCCCTTGTTTTCTGATTGGATCCGACACCATGCCTTGCCTCCTCAGCACCTAAACAAACGTTCTGGGGTTATCTGAACCATAAAAAAGATGCATTGCCCAAACGGGCTTTGGGCGGTGATTTTCTCGTTGCGGTTTTGGGGAAGGGTGTTTCCGAAAATACGGCTTATCGATGATTGTCCTTCACGATTTTATAGCTTATCTGGCTGAGGGCCTCTTGCAACCCATCGGTAAGCGTCAGAAACGATCTCAGGTGGTTTGATTGCGGCACAATGTCCACCAGGGTTTCGGCAACGTGGGCTGAAACGCCAACCAGAATAGGCTGCGCCCCGATCATTTTTACCGTTTGAATGGTTTTAACAAAAGCCCTTCCGACCTCCACATCCAACGTTGGCACATTCGTAATATCGATGATGATTTGTTTGGCTCGATTCTTTTGGATTGCCTCAAGGGTCTTTTGGCGGGTCTGAACCAGCGTTTGCTTATTCAGCGAACCGCCAAGCGGCACAACCAGAACTCCCTCCCAAATGGGAATCACAGGGGAGGCACGTTCATTCTCTTTTAACCGCGTTGATTCGAGTGCTTTAAGCTTGTTTTGGATCGCTGTTTTCATCTGTGCCTGATCCCGTAGGGTCCGGACGCGTTGTTCAGCGATAAAAAGCCGTATTTTCATCTGTTTGATATCAACCGGTTTAATGAGATAGTCATCTGCGCCGGCTTTTAGAGCAACCTCGACGTCGGATAGCTGGTTTTCAGAGGTTGACATCAGAATTACCGCATTTTCACCTTTAGGCGTTGCACGAATCTGGCGGCATAATTCAATCCCGCTCATTCCCGGAAGCATCCAGTCCAGCAGCGCGACGGCGTGTCCTTCGCGCTGGAATGCTTCCCAGCCGTCTTCAGCGGTTTCACATTCGGTGGCGGTATAGCCGAGTTTTTCCAGGATCACCTTTAAAAAACGTCGCGTTGAGCTGTCATCTTCAACTAATAAAATATGCATTAAACTCTCCTGATCGAAATCCGCCCCCCATTCCCGTCAGGCTTTTCCCACGCAGGCCTTTGCGGGTGGCCGTTCAGAAGGCAAAAAAGGATCAACATACAGAACGATATCAATAAATCATAAAAAAATAAGGAGGTTGTGTCAAGCAAGAAAGTTGCCCCGTTAAAGATAAAAACCGTCCCGAAACCATCCCGCTGCGGCTGAAACAAAGGCTTTTTGATGTGAGCGCCGGCACATGCGATGATCACCATTTTTCTGAAGCGTTATTTTCTTGGGCTCACCGGCGCGGTTGTATATTTCTACCGCCTGGGATGGGGGCACAACGGTGTCTTTATCACCGTGAAAAATATAGACCTTGGCGATTTTTGAGAGTTTTTCTTGTATATCGAACTGAAGCAGGCGCGGATTAAACGCTCCTGAACGGTCTTCGGGAACAACGATGGATCGACTCCGGATGGGGGCGGCAACGGTTACCAATGCGGATGGGGCGTATTCTGCAGCAACGGCCAGACTGCTTCCGAACAACCCCCTTTTTCTTCCCAAATCAGATCGTGCACGCAGTTGCTCCAGAGCACGTTTCAGGTCGTTGCAGCGCCCCTCAAAGCTGGTGACCTCTTTAAGCAGCCCCTCGCTTTGGCCGCAGCCGCGGTGGTCAAACCGAAAAAAAGCGATTCCGAGGGCATTGCAGGCCGTGGCAAGTTCAATTTGTTTGGGAGATTCGCTGCTGGATAAAAGCCCGTGACAGCCGATGACAAGCGGCGGATGTTCCACCTCGGGCCGGTGCAGCGTCCCGCTCAGCGACAACTTGTCAGATTGAAAGATGGTTTGCTCGCAAATCATTTTTCCCTTGAGGTGGTATCGCCTATGTTGACGACTCGTTACGCATGGTCCGAAGCCTGGCGAGTTCCCAAATGTAATCGTAAAGGTGTAATCCCTTACTGGCGGCAACGATCTCACCATCTTCAACGCCGATCTCCTGGGCCATATATTCTTTTAACAACTGGATGGCACCCAGGTTGGCCGGAAAACCGTTCCACAAATCCCATGATCGAAAATAGACCATAAAATGAAGTTTGCCATACCGTATGCGCGTATCGATACCCCGAAGACAGGGTGGATCATTTAAATAAATGGCTTGCGGGTCACCCACGGTCATGTATGCCTGATTCGTTCCATGACCATCTTCCCGATACATGCGGATCACTTCGCTAATTTGGGATTCGAGATACTGCCCATAGGTATAGTCTTCGTTGGGCTGTTTTTCAGAGGTCATCAGATAGGGGAGATATTCTTCAATATAACCCTCGGCCACCGGGTTGGGTATACCTAAAGAGGGAGGAATGTCGGGTATGAGAGGCCTTACGCCGGGATACTTAGCCTGGATGGTAACATAATCAAATTCAAGTCTTTCTTGCCCTTCGTAGCTTCCGCGATCGATGACATACTTGTAACCATGATCCAAAATTTTGTAGACACACTGAAACCAGGCATCTGGAATATCACGCGCTTCAATTGATATGGATTTCAGTATTTCAGGCGTTTTATCATGTTCCATAACACTTCGAGACCTTTGAAAAGCGTCGAATTTTGTTCAAGTTCAAGGAAGAAGATAATATTGCGCTGACGCTTCACTCTGTGCAACCACAGGAATACATTGAGTATTTTGAGGATAGCACTGTGATTCACTACGTGCAAAAGTTGAGCATGACGCTGGCACATTAGTGAAGATTTAGCGCGAATGGGGCAAAATGGGACATTCTGCAAAGATCTCGCTTCATATGTCGAGCATATTCACCTCAAGCGCATTGTTTTGAATGAATTCGCGCCGGGGCTCGACCTCATCTCCCATAAGAACCGTAAAAATCTCATCTGTTTCAAACATATCCTCGACTTTTACTTTGAGAAATGTTCGCTTTTCAGGGTTCATCGTTGTTTCCCACAGTTGTTCGGGATTCATTTCACCAAGCCCTTTATACCGCTGGACCCCCAGTCCCTTCTTGCCGACTTCGATTAAGAATGAAAGCAGTTTCTTTTTGTCCTCCATGACAATGGGTTTTTTGTCACTATTGTTGTTTATAACGGTAAATGGAGGTTGATCGTATTTTTGGACCCGCTTTCCGGTTATAAGTCCTTTTTGAAAATTCCTTGAAAAGATAAGCCCCCGCCCTATTTTAACGGCTTTGGATTCGAAGTCTGAAAAAACTGTTTTAAAGGAGGAGTCGGACTGTTCTGCTCTCGGCGTCACCATCATTTCATAAACATCCCGATCTTCGTTCCAGGCCGGACGACTTACTTTATAACCCTTTTCCGTAAGGATATCTTTCAGGGTTGACATTCGTTCATGGTCTTGTAAAAATTTTTTACCCGAAATTCCTTCCCCAATCAGCAACTCGGAAAGTTCGGGATTAAAGCCCCGCCGTTCGAGGCTGTTGATAACGGAGAAATACTCCATCAAATTTCCGAGAAAAACATACAGATGGTGATTGGCGATAAGATTCCCGTTTTGACCCAATCTTACGCCATGTTCGTTGGAGGCCCGTTTTAAAATGTAATCATTAAATTCTTCTTCGTTCTTGAGATAAATCTCGTTTTTGCCCTTTCCGATTCTAAGAAGCGGTGGCTGGGCAATATACAAAAATCCTTTGCCTATAATTTCCGGCATTTGCCGGTAAAAAAACGTTAGTAAGAGCGTTCGAATATGGGATCCATCTACATCCGCATCCGTCATAATAACGACCTTATGATAACGAATTTTATCGATATTATACTCTTCGCTCCCGACGCCCGTTCCCAGGGCCGTTATAATATTTTTTATTTCTTCACTGCGCAGAATCTTATCAAATCTTGCTTTTTCAACATTTAATATTTTTCCCTTTAACGGTAAAATCGCCTGAAATTTACGGTCCCTTCCCTGTTTGGCGCTTCCCCCGGCTGAATCGCCCTCGACCAGAAATATTTCCCTTTGTTCGGGCTCGGAGATCTGGCACTCAGCCAGTTTACCGGGAAGGGTTGCATCCACCAGGGCACCTTTGTTTCGAGCCAGGTCTCTGGCTCGTTTGGCGGCATCCCTTGCCCGGGCCGCATCAACCGCTTTAGCCAGGATTTTACGGGCTACCGATGGATTTTCCTCTAAAAATGTACTCAGTTTTTCATTGACGAGTTGTTCTACCAAGCCCTTTACTTCACTGTTTCCGAGTTTGGTTTTGGTTTGGCCTTCAAATTGGGGATTTTTAATTCTGACACTGATAACGGCCGCCAACCCCTCCCTGACATCGTCACCACTAATTTTCGCTTGAAGCGTTTTGGACAAATTTCCATTGGCTGAATAATGATTAAGTGTTCGGGTTAGGGCCGCTTTAAATCCAATCAGATGAAACCCGCCTTCAGTGGTGTGAATATTGTTGGCAAATGAAAAAATTTTTTCGGTATAGGTATCATTATACTGTATCGCCACATCGACCTGAACCTCGTTTTTAATACCTTCTATTAAAATCGGTTTATGCAGGCCGCTGTTGCGCCGGTTCAGATATTCAACAAAAGATGAAATGCCGCCTTTGTAGTAAAAGTTCTTTTTTTCATCTGTTCTCTCGTCTTCAAGTGTTATATTCAAAGCTTTGTTTAAAAAGGCCAGTTCCCGCAGGCGGCGGCTCAAAATATCAAAAGAAAAATTATCGTGGTTTAGAATTTCGGTGTCCGGAAAAAAGTGGACTTTAGTTCCCCGTTTGCGTGTTTTGCCAATAATATTGAGTTCACATGTTTTTTTACCCTTCTCATAGGATTGATAGTAGATCTGGTCATTCTTATATATTTCCACTTCCAATAATTTTGACAGCGCATTGACAACCGAGACACCGACGCCGTGAAGACCTCCCGACACTTTGTATGAATGGTCGTCAAATTTTCCGCCGGCGTGCAGTTTTGACATCACCACTTCAATTGCCGGTACGTTTTCCTTCTTGTGCAAATCGACCGGTATGCCACGCCCGTTGTCTTCGACACTGACACTGTTGTCGGTATGAATAATAATTTTAATGGTGTCACAATACCCGGCCATGGCTTCATCAATACTGTTGTCTACGACCTCGTAAACCAGGTGATGAAGCCCTTCTGAATCGACATTCCCGATATACATGGAAGGCCTTTTGCGCACGGCTTCGAGACCTTCGAGTATTTTTATACTATCGGCACTGTATGTATCGGCTTCTTTGATCATATTCTCATCGCCATTATAACGCTCAAAAACCGCTTGTCTTTTTCCGGTTCTAAAAAACAGGGTTTTTCTTCATCTTTGATTGTCAATACCACGGTTTCATCATCGATAACGTTGAGTGCTTCGATAAAGAACTTTGGATTGAAGGCCGCTTTTACCGGATCGCCTTCAAATTCAATTTTCATATCCTCTTTGGATTCCCCAATATCGGGGTTGGTGGTGGTTATTTCCAGCCTGTCTTCTGAAAAATTAAAGACAACGCCTTTATAACTATCGGAAGACAGAATGGACATGCGTTTTAACATCATAAGGAACAACTGGCGATCCAGTTTTATTTCGTTGCCTTCATATTTTTGGATGATATCATCATATTTTGGAAATTCACCTTCGAAAAGCCTGATAATAAAGGCTTCATTTTCCATTCTGACGGTAAAATGGTTTTGCTTTACACCCAGCATTATGGGTCCTGTGGAAGTGATGAATTTTCCGACATCGTTTAACCCTTTTTTGGGAACAAGCACCCCCGGTCCGGTTTTAAACTCATATTCTTTATCAAAAACATAATCCACTTTCGACAGACGGCTTCCATCGGTTGTAATCATTCTTAAAATTTTGGCTTCATCTTTAATAATTCTTTCTAAATAGACGCCGATAATGTGGGCCCGTTTTTCATCGCCGGCTCCGGCAATAACGACGGTTCTTTCGATCATTTTCTTAAAGTCCATCGAATCAACTTCATAAACATCCGCCTCTTCAATTTGGGGCGTCTCCGGGAATTCATCCGGATTCATTCCAACAATATGATACAATACTTTTTCATTGCCGATCTCAATCCATCGGTTTTCAACCTCATTGACCAGAATGTCATCACTCGGAAAATCTCTGACAATTTCAAATAATTTACGCGCATTAATCGCGACCGTACCCTCGGATTCGACTTCGGCCGGATACGTCCCTTCAAACCCGGTTTCAAGGTCGGTCGCATTCAGCGTAATACCGGATGTGTTTGTTTTAATTAGTATATTTTCAGTAATCGCAAGATTGCTCCGCCGTCCGGTTATACTCTGAATATTTGCCAAAACACCAATGATAACATTTTTGTTTATTGTAAATTTCATTGTAATATCCTACTGGGTCTATAAATAGTATTTATAAGTTATATTAATAATATTAGTGGCGTTAATAATGCTAATATTCGCCTAACCCCTTTTTTTGTTTAAAAAAAATACCGAAACCGATTCTCATTACGTGTCTATTAAATTGTTCATAAAACCCCGGTTATAAACAACCAGACGATATTGGTTCATAAATAGATAATTCTTAGAAAAATATCAATACAAAAGTAAACACAATATATATAACGATAGTAATGGTTCATATACTATATTTAGGTTATTTTACAACATGAAATTTATCGCCGATTTACATGTGCATTCAAAATATTCGCGTGCCACGGCAAAAAATCTTGATCTCGAAAATCTATATATGGCTGCCCAGCTAAAAGGAATAACGGTGGTTGGAACCGGTGATTTTACCCACCCGCAATGGATTTCAGAAATAAAAAAAAAAACTGATTCCCACTGAAAAAGGACTTTTTAAACTCAAAGAGGAAATTTCAAAAAAATGTGATCAGCAAGTTCCACCGTCCTGCAGAGGCAGGGTTAGGTTTATTCTGGAATCAGAAATTAGTAATATTTATAAAAAGGATGGCAAAACGCGAAAGAATCATAATGTTGTCTTTGTCCCCGATTTGGAAACGGCCCAAAGTTTCAATCAGAAGTTGGATAGAATCGGCAATATCAAATCCGACGGCCGGCCAATTTTAGATCTGGATGCCAGAAATCTGCTCGAAATTCTGTTGGAGACTTCCGATAAAAACTTTCTTGTTCCGGCCCATATATGGACACCGTGGTTTTCGCTTCTGGGATCAAAAGCCGGCTTTAATTCCATCGGTGAGTGTTTCGAGGATCTCGCCCGATTTATCTTTGCCGCCGAAACCGGTCTCTCTTCTGATCCTCCCATGAATTGGCGGGTGTCCGGCCTTGACGGCGTGACGCTGATATCAAATTCAGATGCGCATTCACCGCTAAAGATTGGACGGGAGGCCAACTATTTTAATACCGATCTCAGTTTTTTTTCAATCAAAGCGGCGCTTCAGACCGGGAATCCCAGGCAGTTTTTAGGAACGTTTGAGTTTTATCCCCAGGAAGGAAAATA
>CAZNFS010000067.1:0-15131 GCA_964572695.1 uncultured Desulfobacteraceae bacterium | reverse complement strand
GCCTCGTTCCTGAAAAAACACTACGCCTTGTATATGAACCTTTTTACTTAGCCATTTAAAGTTGAATTCGCGATTTTTTACGAAATCATCAAACTTGAAAAACGTTCAATTTAGCCTTTATTTTTTAGCAAACAGTTTTCGGAATAAACGGCTGTTTTCAGGTGATGCAAATTCTGTAAATGTTTCTGCAAATGCGTCTTTTACGATCCTTTTTTCTCCAGCCAGGGTTTCTATCAGACTGCCGATCGCCACAAGCGCTTTTTTAGACTGTCGATCGATGATGGGCAGTTCATCGGTGATGTTTAAAAGATATTCCTGCTGAACGCAGATATCATGAAAATCGCCTAAATTGTCCTGCAATTTCCTCAATTGCCCAATCAACGCATTCATTTTCGCGCGCGGAAACAGACTGGAGAAGAACTCCATCAGATAACGCAGCTTTTTGCATTCAATTCTCAAAACATGCAAGGCCTCGTCCTCGGTGTTTTCAAGGACCTCGCGGCTGTTTTTAATGATGGTGCGATACTTTTTAAAAACCCGTTTGCGCGCCAGAACAGCAATGGGAACACGCGCGTTGGCAGCTTCGGGGGAGTCATCAGGCGCGCTTTTTAAGAATACCTCCCAATCGTTTGCGATCTGCTGATAAGTTTTAGACGCCAGGCTGCGGATGACTTCCTGAAAAACCTGGGATCGTTTCTCTCCCAAATAGACAAAAAAAGGGTCGATGTCATCACGCAGGGCTGCGGGCAGCATGGCTTTGTAGGTATTCTGCTTGAGGAGATAGACATCTAAGTCCCGCAACCGGTTCGACAACTTGCCTGCAAAAGCAAAATCTTTTTTAAAGCGTTCGGTTGTCTGCAGTGGGAATACACCCTTAATCTGCCCCAGTGCGGATCGGGTGCGGCGGATAGCGACTCGAAAATCGTGTAAAAATTCCGTATCAATGTCCTTGGCAAGATGGGCCTGATTGATCTTAATAATTTGCCATAGAAAACGTAAAATGGCCTTTGTTGCCTCTTCTGAACGCGTTGAAGGGTCAAGCTTGAGATTTATTTTAGCCGAATAATCACCCGGTTGTTTATCAACAGATTCGAGCGCTTTTAAGCAGACATCTTTCCGGCTTATTTTAAAACCGGCTTGCCGGAGGCGTTGGGTCAGATTACGATAATGTTTGGGGTATCCTTTAACGGACTCAGCACCGAGATGGGTCGCCAGGGCGGGTGCATCTTTTTTGGGGGAAAGTCGGAATTCTTCGTAAATCAAACGCACCACGGTTTTTTTGTCCGGGTTCAAAATACGAAAAGGTGTTGAGCGGCCATACCCTTCCACAAGCCTTAAAAGCGCCCGGGCCTTAATAATCGGTGCCAATGCTTCTTTTAATCCACCATGGGGAATATCGTCTATAAAAGTGGGTAAAGTGCTGAATTCATGGCTGTGGACTATTTTTGTTTGGAGCGGTTTGCGTAAAAATAACTTGTTCCCTGAAGAATACAAAAAAAGCGATTTGTTAAACAGGCGCCAGTCAAACGTATCGTAAATGACAAAACCCGTATCACGCGGCGGTTCCTTTTTGATCCCATAATCCTGGCTCAGTTCGCGGATCAGCCGATCGATGTCATGCCCGTCGGGCAGCTCAAACTTCAAAATGGGGGGCATGCTGTGAGCCTCATTCGATATTCGGATTTACGATTCATTTATGCTTTTCGGCGGTAATGCCGGATAAACACGCTTTGGGCGTCGCGGCATTTTTCACCTTTTTGGGGCGTTCGGCGTGTATAGCCGGCATCGGATTGCATTTCCCAGGCCGAACAATTATCGTTATCGAGAACATGACGGACTTGTTCCAGTTCTTGCGTTAATTTTAGATCGCTGACCGGAATAATCGTCTCCATGCGGTGATCAAGGTTGCGCCGCATCCAATCGGCTGAACCTAAAAAAAATTCCGGTTGACCGCCATTTTCAAAGCGATAGATGCGTGCATGTTCCAAGAACCGGCCCAAGGTACTGTAAACTCGGATGTTCTCTGACAGACCGGGGACTTGGGCCCGTAAGCAGCAGAGTCCTCTTACATTCAGGCAGATGGGAACGCCCGCCTGACCGGCCCGATAAAGCTCACGAATAAGGCGCACGTCCTGCAGTTGATTCATTTTGGCCCAAACGCCCGAAGGGCGGCTTGCCCGGCAGTGTTCGACTTCGCGCTGAATCAAGCGCATGAAATGGTCACGCAGACTGTGCGGCGCAACCATCAGTTTGCTGTGGCCGGAAGGCGGCATGGCACCGGTCAGTTCGTTGAATAAGCGGGCCACATCCGCACCCAGTTCCGGATCGCTGCTGAGTATCCCCATGTCTTCATAAATTCCGGCTGTGACGGTGTGATAGTTCCCCGTGCCGACATGCACGTAGCGGCGAATGCCGTCCTTTTCCTCCCGGACGACCAGGGCCAGTTTAACGTGTGTTTTTAACCGTTCCACCCCGTAGGCAACATGGGCGCCGACCTGTTCAAGCTGTCTGCCCCAGGCGATGTTGGGGGCCTCATCAAAGCGGGCCGTAATCTCCACCAGCACCGCCACTTGTTTGCCCTGGCGGGCGGCTTCCATCAATGCTTGAATGATGGGTGAATGACTGCTGGTGCGATAAATAGTCAGCTTTATAGCCAGTACCTGCGGATCGACAGCGGCGGACTGAAGAAAATGTAAAACAGAACCGTCAAAGCTATGGTAAGGATGATGCAGCAAAATGTCGCCGTTGCGAATTTCGGTGAAAATCGCCCCCGTGTCGCTCCAGTCCAATCGCCGCAGGCGCGGGTGGGATACGGGTTTGTGCGGGGGATCATGCAACCCCGGGCGATCATCAACGTGAAAATGCATTAAATCCGTCAGGCCCAGTAATCCCTGGATGGGTTCAATATCTTCCGGATCCGCCTGAAGCTGGCTGGCAATCCAGCTTTGAAGTTTTTTGGGCATATAGGCACTCACCTGCAGGCGCACAGTTCCGGCAAACTTGCGGGCGGCCAATTCGGCCGAGACCATGGCGATGAGACGCCCCGGCACAACACCGGCTTCATCCTCATCCAGATCTGTTTGTTCCCAGGGATCATCCTTGGCGACACGGGTAACACGAAAAAAATAGTGTTTTAATTGCATCGCTTTGGGAAACAGCCGTTTGAGATTGAAAGCGATTATCTGCTCTAAAGGAACATAGCCGCTGCCATCCGGCAAGGGCACCCAGCGGGGACGGTTTGCGGGAACTTTGATGCGGATAAAACGGTCACGTTGCTGTTTGGTTTCCTTAACCACTACCGCAATGTTCAAAGCCAGATTGCTGATGAACGGAAAGGGATGTGATACATCGACCGCAAGCGGTGTCAAAATGGGTTCGACGGCGTTGCGGAAATAGGCCTGCATCTGTTTGCGTTGCTGTTTGTTAAGCGTTTTGTAATCCAGAATAGGAATCTTTGCGGCGGCCAAAGCAGGGCGAAGTTCATCGCGCACCAGTTTCGAAACCATCCGTGTCTGTCGATGAAGTGTTTTACGACAGGCCCGCAGTTGCTCCTCGGCCGTGAGCCCGTCTGGTGACCGTTTTTTTTTCTTTTTTTGGAGTTGCCGCTTCAGCCCGCCCATCCGTTTCATGGCGAATTCATCAAAAAGCATCCCCATAATGCCGGCGAACTTCACCCGTTCAAGCAACGGCAAATCCGGGGCTTCCGCCAGCGCCAGCACGCGGCGGGCAAAGTCAAGCCAGCTTAACTCCCGGTTGATCAGGGCTTGGGGCGAATCAAGATCAATTTTTTTCGAGTTGCTCACCGACGTGTATCCCTTGTTTTATGGCACTCTCCTTTGCTTATCCGGGAAGTTGCAGAGGGCTCAACAGATTATCTTCCATAAATCTGATTTCATCGATACCCGAAATCAAAATATCCGGATCGATTTGGAGCTCTGCATCGGACGCTTTATCCTCATAGTCGATTTGCGACAGGATGTATTTGATGCAATTGAGTCGGGCCAATTTTTTGTTGTCCGATCGAATGATGCTCCAGGGGGCAAGCGTTCGGTTGGTTTCATTGAGCATCTGAAACTTGCGCACTGTATAATCGTCCCATTTGTCCTGGGCCAAGCGGTCGACCGGTGATATCTTAAACTGCTTTAGCGGATCCGTTTCTCTTGAATCAAAGCGACGCAGTTGTTCGTCTTTGGAAACGGAAAAGAAAAACTTGAACAATTGAATCCCGTCCTTGACCATCATCTCTTCAATGAAAGGCACATCCTTTAAAAAGCGCTTGTTTTGTTCATCGGAGCAAAAGTCCATCACCGGTTCCACCATGGCGCGGTTGTACCAGCTGCGATCGAACAGAACAATTTCGCCCGCTGCGGGGAAATGCCGTACATAGCGCTGGAAATACCACTGGGTCCTTTCGGTCTCATCCGGGGCCAGGAGCGCCACAACCCGGTAGCCGCGCGGATTCAAATGCTCAATGATCCTTTTGATGGTGCCGCCTTTTCCGGCGGCATCGCGACCTTCGAACAACATCATCAACCGCAAGCCTTTGGCTTTGACGGTCTTTTGCATCTTCAAAAGTTCGATCTGCAGTTTGTGAACCTCCTCCTCATAATGGAGGGTGAACCTTTTGACCCAGACCGGTTGGCGGCCTTTCTTTTTGGATTTGGCTTTATTTTTAAAGGCGGTGTGTTCGGATAATTTGGCCTTTAATTTTTGCTTCCCTTTTTTCTTGACCTTATCGACCGTGGCTCCCTTGGCTGAAATTTCCTTTTTGGTCTTGTTTTTGATGTCTTTGGAGTTGGGTTTCTTTTTTTTCGCTTTAGCCATTTTCTCCTCCCTTTATGCAGAGTTCAAGGATAATCTAAGTGCCGAATATGATGTTTCCAACAATCATTATGCCAGTGATTTGCCATATTTCTTAAGCTGTGCTTTCATTAATTTTAACTCGATATCACCCGGTATGGCAATATTCGGGTCCAACTTAATATTGAGTTTGCGGCTCCTTCCGCGGTAGCGCACCGAATTGAGAATCACCTTCATGGTTTCCCTGCGCGCCAAGTGCTTGTCATCGGAGCGTATGATCCACCAGGGTGACTGTTTCGTGTGTGTTTTTTTAATCAGTAAAAATTTTTTTTCGGTAAACTCGTCCCACAACTCCTGGGCCTGCAAATCGACCTCGGATAGTTTCCACTGTCGCAAAGGATCGTTTTTGCGTCTTTCAAAACGTCGCGCCTGTTCTTCCTTGCTGACCGAAAAATAAAGCTTAATTAGGATGGTTCGGCCCTCATCTTCCAGGAAATTCTGTTCATAGGGAACCACTTTTTTCATGAATCTATTGTATTGCTTTGCGGTGCAGAATCCCATCACGGGTTCTACCATGGCCCGGTTGTACCAGCTGCGGTCGAACAGGACAATCTCTCCGGCTTGGGGGAAGTGCTCGATATAGCGTTTGATGTGCAGTTCGGTTTTTTGGTGTTCACTCGGTTTGCCTAAGGCGACGACACGGCATTTCTTTTCATTCAGATAACGGGTAACACGGCGGATCGTGCCGCCTTTGCCGGAAGCATCCCGGCCATCGAAGAGAATGACCATTTTTTTGCGAGCACGTTCCAGATGGCGCTGCATTTTAATCAGTTCGGCCTGATACGGTTGGAGTTCTTCCGAATTATAATGTTTTTCTAGAGCCGAGATGACGATTTCTTCTTTATCTTTCTTATTAAGGACTTTAAGGAGGTTGCGGATCCGTTTGTCGGGCTTGGATGATTTTACGCTTGTTTCGACTTTTTTGACCACATCCCCGATTTGGCCCATGGGGCTTTCTGCCCGCGTTTCCGATTCCTTCATGTTCTCCAGTGGTTCATTTGTTTTTTCCATGCCTGTTCGCCTCTTAAAAAACGATCTGCCCGATCCCTAATTCAATTTCCTCCCGATTCGGAACATCTCCCCGTAAATTTCAGGTAAATTGTGCTTTTTAAGATCCTGGATTACCTCTTCCACAGGATAAGACACACGAAAATGCGCGACGGATATCTCGTCGGCGGAAATGTCCAGCGTTGCAAAGGAGGCGCGCGGATCACCATCAAACATGCGCCCCACACTGCCCGGATTGATGAAATGAACGCCATCGACAAATTCATAGTAGGGAATATGGGAGTGGCCCATGATATGAATCTGATAGGGTGAGGCGTGTGCCAGTTGTTTGAAATGGCTTTTGTCGGCAGCGGGCATCAATGATTCATTTGGTTTTAAAAAAGTTCCATGAAATATACCGACGCGAACACTTCCCCCAAGCATCTCATTTTTTTTGGGTAATGATTTGAGATAGTTAATATTTTCATCGTTTAAGATTCGGGCGGTCCAAAAATACATCACCCGTTTTTCTTCTTTTTTGGGCCTTTTTAATTTTTTGCCTTTTAAAATCCTCAATATACGGTTGTCCGTATTGCCCAAAACAGAAATGGAATTTTCTGTTTTGCGAAGCCAGTCGATGGTTTGATTGGGATTGGTGCCATAAACCGTTAAATCACCCGTGTTGATGATTCCATCGAATCGAATGTTACGAACATGGTTCTGTATTGCTTTTAAGGCAGAATAGTTGGCATGGATATCTCCCAAGAGTAGGAGTTTCATTCGGAGCAAAATCTTAGAATTTGTGGATTCATATACGCTCCCCGGATAAACCGGATGCGTCAGATCAGGTGCTCATTTTTCGCAGTCGATTGGAAAAGGACTGGATCTCCCGTGCGATTGTTTTGTATTTTTTCGTTTTGGGTTTTTTAGCGACGCTTTTTAGGTTCGTTCGCAAGGCGTTCGCTTCTTTGATGACTTTTTTCTTCGTCTTTTGGGGGAGCTTTGATTCTAATTGAGCCACTTTTTTGAGCGCTGCCTTAAGCTTATTCGATTTTTTCTTTAAGTCGATAAAGGATTTTAGATGCTTTTTTTTCCAAAGGGGTTTTAGATCTTCAATCGCACGATCCAGGCGTTTATTGAGACTTTTAATCTCCTTGCGAAGATCTATATTAACCTGTTTTCCTTTTTTTTCTTTCAACGGCGGGCTTTCGGGGGAGATTTCTTTGGTTTCTGGAGGATAATGATCTTTCAGCGCCCCCTTGATCAATTCGGCATAATGGCGGCCGATTGATTTTATCTGGGCTAATTTCTCCAGTGGTATTTGATGGAGCTGTGCAACTGTTTTAATTCCATGCGCGTTTAATAATTTGACGCGCGCTTCGCCGACATACTTGATTTGGGTAAGAGCGACAGGTTTCACTTTTTTTCCTTTCGGTTTTATTGATTATTGGAAATATCGTGAAATCCATAATTCCAACCTTGGAATCATGTTGTTTTTTACCCTAAGCCGGAAATAACAAATTGCAAGCACCAAATTTCAAATAAATTCCAAGCCACAAATTCCAATCGTTCGACCTTGAGGCTCTCGACAGGTGACCAAATATTTTAAGCTCCGATTTTTTTGTTTGGAATTTTGAATTTCGGTCATTGGGATTTGTTTGCTATTTGTTATTTGATTATTGTGATTTGCTTGTAATGGTAGAGCTATAATGTGTAACGCTGGTGGATGTCAAGGGAAATGCAAGTGGATTTTTTAACAAAAGAAGGGTGTTACAGCTTATTCCGCCATATTCGGTAAGGATGACGAATCAGGTTGGCGTTGAAATACCTTGCGTCTCGCGTGACTTCAATACCGATCCATTCCGGTTTTTCAAATTGCTGATTTTCATTTTGCAGTTCGACTTCGGCCAGGATCAGGCCTTGGTTTTCACCAAAAAACTCGTCAACCTCCCATGTGAGGCCTTTATGGTCGATCTTGTACCTTTTTTTTTCAATAAGGGGTTTTTCACACAGTTCATCGAGCATGGTTTGAGCTTCCCCGCCAGGGATTTGGTACTCGTATTCCATGCGCACGGCACCTATGGAAACCCCTTTGATTGTCAAATAGCCTTTATCGGCAATGAGGCGTACACGCACGGTCCGCTCAGGCGTAGTGCTTAAATAGCCTTGACGGTATTGCGTCCCCTGGGCCAGTGCGCGCCAGGCGTCATCTCTAACCAAATATTTTCTTTCGATTTCCAGCGCCAACCATACTCCCTTCGGTTTATCTCTATCCCCTTTTGCGGTCATTTTTTTAACCAACTATGGGGTTAATCTTCCATCTTATCCACTATCTTGCAATCATAGCTCTCATCATGTCGCCGGTATTTTCAGCATGATCGGCTATGGCGCCTATTGTTTCAGCAAGACTGATCAAATGAAATACGGTAACAGGGTCTGTCTTTTCCAATTGAAAGATCTTTAGCTTTAACGATTTTTCCAATTCGTCTGCCTCATGCTCCTTTTGGCGCAGACCACGGATAATCGCCTTGACCACATCTCGTTGTTCGTCTAAGAAATTTCTAAAATACTTTCTCGCTTCGGCTACCATTTTGCTCAAGTCTTCAACGGGATCGATAACTGCATCGACAAGAAGAAAAAACTCTTTTTCAAGACTTTCCGGAATCCCCGGTTGGCTCACATAGGAAATCAAGTCAAGCGTATTTTCCATCGTATCGAGAACCTGATCCTGTTCTCTTAAGTACCTGAATAGCTCAAATTTATCAACAGGTAACAGGGTTCCTTTCGGAAGATGCCCGCGTATATTGCGCTTGATGGCGTCTGCTTCGCTTTCCAGTTTAATAACTTCATGCCTGAGTTCTTCAAACGTTTTGCAATTGCTTGAAACATGGCACTCTATAGCCTGTTGGAAGGTCCAGGCACATACTTTCACCTTTTCTGCATGCTCCTGGACGCCATCAAAGGGTGATGCCATAAACCGTGACAAAAATGGGATACGCATAGTGATCTCCTTAATTTTTTTTTAAACCTGCCCAATAGAAGTAAGGATTGTTCTTACGATGTTTCCAGTGAATACATTGATCTGTTTCATAAGGTCTATCAGTTCCCAGTACACCTCGTAAGTCTCCATAGGCATATCCTGTTCCCGAGTGAGCAGTGTTAGAAGCTGACCCCGGTATTGCGATAGCAGATCTAAATACTTCTCCTGCATCAAAATAGTTTTGCGTGCGATCTCCGGGTCAATTTCGGTATAAGTATGCTCCACCCGGCCAATTTGCATGCAAACATTTTTATGATAGGCAACTAATTCTTTCTTGCTTCCTTTCGAAAAATCTTTATTCAATGCCTCCTTTCGGTCAATCAATGGTACCATTCTATTATTGATGATATCGCCGATGTTCTCCATATCCTTGACGGTTGATATCATTCCGTAAACTTCGCTCGCTTGTTCGTCAGACAGCTCCTGCCGGGTAATTTGAAACAGATAATCCCCTATCTTGGTTTCAAGAAAATCGATATGGTTCTCCCGCATTTCAATCCCTTCGAGCAGCGAAAGCTCCGGATCATACTCATCTTTCTTGGCCTCGGCTTTTGGGGACACGAATGGAATAATGATGGCAACAAGCATTCGACCCAGGATTTTTGCCATCCGAGCGATTTCTAAACGTGCTGAATCAATCGCCAATGCCGGCGTTGTGATTACACTCTCATTCAGATGCCGTGCAATCGTTTCAAGGCCTTTTTCCGGCGCTTTGTCAGGTAATATCCTAAGTACGAACCTGGCAAAAATCGCTGTAAATGGGAGAAAAAGCACGGCCACGCTTGCGTTGAAGAGGGTATGCGCATTGGCGATTTGACGTGCGGTGTCCGAATCAAATTTGGTGGCAATGGCTTGAATAATGTCAGAAAAAGCCGGAATCCAAAAAAGAAAAATAATCGCGCCGGCAAAATTGAACATCACATGCGCCAGTGCTACGCGCTTTGCATCACGGACAGTACCGATACTGGCAAGCCCGGCCGTAATACAAGTGCCGATATTAGCGCCTAAGATCATGGGGATACCGGCTTCGAGTGTGATCATCTGCTGTTGCGCCAGAACGATGACAATGCCCGTAAATGCGCTGCTGCTCTGAATAACCCCTGTGAACACCGCGCCGACCAGCAGCCCTAACAGCGGATGTTCCAGGCTCCTCATAATATCTATAAACCCTTGATAGGTTCGCAACGGTTTCATTGAATCGCCCATCAGCTTCATTCCGAAAAATAGAATGCCGAAACCGAGGAGCGCTTCTCCCGTGTATCTGATATTATCGTTTTTGGCGAACATCCGCATTAAAAAGCCGGTTATAATCATCAACAGCGCATAATCGGTCAGTTTGAATGCAATCAATTGGGCGGTAATTGTCGTGCCGATATTCGCACCCAGAATTACGCCGATTGCTTGAGCATAACCCATCAGTTCTGCCTGAACGAAACTGACCAACATCACAGTTGTGGCGCTGCTGGATTGAATCACGACTGTGACGAATGCGCCTACGATAAACGCTATAACTCTATTTTTAGTCAAGGCACCAAGGATCGCACGCATTTTATTGCCGGCGGATTTTTTCATTCCCTCGCTCATCATTTCCATTCCAAAAAGGAAAAATGCTAATCCACCAAACAATCCAAGGAACAGGTATCCCCAGGAAATTTCATCACGACCACCACCACCGGCAAAGAGGATATTTGCAGAAAACAAGATTGCCAAAAAAAATGTGAACATTAACCTTGTTTGCTTTTTAAGATACCTAACAGCCATAGCCGCTTCCTTCCTCGCCCGGGCATAATGCCTTAACAGAATATTTTACTAAGATAAATCGATGCCGTTATGGTTTTGATCCTCATCTTGCAAGCATGGCTCTCATCATATCACTTGCATTTTCAGCATGATCTGCTATGGATCCTATGATTTCAGTAAGTCTGAATATATGAAATACAGTAATTGGATCTGTCTTCAGTTTTAAGACTTTCTGCTTTATCATTTCTTCCACTTTGTCTACCTCATGTTCCTTTCGCTGCAAATTGCGGATAATATCCTTGATCATGCCTCGTTGTTGTTCTGAGAAGGCAAAAAAAGATCTTTTAAAGTATTTTTTGGCTTCAAATACCATCCTGCTCAATTCTTCGATGGGTTCAATAACAGTCTCAACAAGGAGATGAAAATCCGTTTCAAGTTCTTTTGGAATGCCGGGGTCGCTTCTAAAAGAAATCCAGTCGAGGGCATCTTCCATCGTATCGAGCACCTGATCCTGTTCTCTTAAGTACCTGAACAGCTCGAATTTATCTATGGTCAGCAAGGTACCTTTCGGCAGATGCCCGCGTATATTGCGTTTGATCGCATCTGCCTCGCTTTCCAGTTTGCTAACTTCCTGCCTGAGTTCTTCAAACGTTTTACAATTGTCTGAAACATGGCACGCAATGGCCTGTTGAAAAGCGCCTGCACATTCTTTAGCCTTTTCTGCATGTTCCAGGAGGCCGTCAAAGGGTGATGCCACAAACCGTGACAAAAATGGTATGCGCATGGAAGTCTCCTTTATAACCTATTATTGATGGCGTCTTAGAAAGTCCCTTAGCTTGGTTTCGGCCAATTTCTCGTAAACTTCGACCGTTTAAAACAAGATAGGTGATGACATGCTCTTGTGATGATAAATGATGATAAGACATAATGGGCTCCTTCTGGTTGTGGGTTGGTGGTGCTTCTCCACATTACCAGATCGCCTGTCATGTCTAATATTTATTTATGTGGTGCACTTTAAATTTGAATTCACCATAATAAGATATCATAAATATGATATTTATCAATGCATCAATTCCCCTCGTTATCTAACGGGTGGTGTCAGAATATTTCAGGCAGGTTTTCACTCAGCGCACATTAGAGGGTCGCCATAACAGCATGATGGCGAACAGTGCAAAAGGAATCCCCAGAATAAAGGGTAATACGGTTGGCCCCCACAGCTGCATTACTGCACCGACCGATGCGGGTCCCACGATACCGCCCACACCCCACATCAGCCCAAAGGCCGCGCTGCCGGTTAGCAGCATTGCACCTGAATAGTTATCACCCAGTCCTACTAGGGCGACAGTGTAGACACCAAAAGCGGCACCCCCCCAAATGAATAACATCGGCCACAACAACAGGGTGCTCCGGATCGTAAGCGGCAGCAGAGCACAGCCGGTGAGGGTTGTGACGGTGCACACCAGCATTACCACGTGACGGGAGGTTCGATCCGCCAGCCATCCCAGGGGAAATTGCAAGAAGACGTTACCGACAATCAAAATGCCCAGTGCGAAGGAGGCCGTGGCTTGAGGAAAGCCATAATGAAGGGCATAAAGGGGTAGAAACGAAAGAACGACCTGGTCAAAGTAAGCCGCACTTAGCACGGCCAGTGAAAGGGTAGGGGCCAGGATCATAAAGTGATACACAGATCCGTGTACCGTTTTTTCGAACTTTGGCATGCGACGACGCAACGGCAGCATAATCAGGCCTGCGACAATGAAACAGACAGTACCCACCATAAAAGGTGGCCAGCCATCAAATCCGGTCAGTGGTAAGATAAACGGGCCGACGCAAAACCCGAGCGACATAACGGTGGCATATATGCCCATGATGCGGCCTCGGGAGGTGACATTAGAAAGCTGATTGATCCAGGTTTCACTGACGATAAATATCCCGTTGATACAGGCACCCAGCAAAAACCGCAGTACAAACCAGACTTCCAGCCGGCGTGTAGCGCCAATTAAAATAAAAAAAACCAGAGTGGCAATCAGGCATGCCACGGCCAATTCCCAGCTTCCCCTGGTTCTGGCTAAGCGCGGAATGATCGGTGACGAAACGATAATTCCCATTGGGGTCATGGCCGCGTTCAGTCCGATCAAGACTTTAGGGGTGCTGAGGTTTTCCAGAATCAAGGCCAGTAAAGGATAGCTCAGTCCTAAAGTCAGGGTAAATACACTCATGGCGCCTATCACCGCCCCAATGGTGGGCCATGAGGTGTTTAGTTCTGGATGCGACTTGGCGAGGTTTGACATGGATGGCTCCATATCCCATCCCGACGTAGATTGCCATCCATTTTTTCCATTATCAGAACGAAGCCTATTTCAGCAATTTTTTGAGCTTTTCAATGGTGTCCTGCGGCGTTTCACCATAAATATCCGCACCGATTCGCTGGGCCCAATGGTCCGTGGCCACCGCCCCGCCGACCATGGTCTTCACCTGATCCCGGATGCCGGCCTCCTTTAAGGCCTCTTCCAGCTTGCGCTGGCCCATCTGGGTGGTTGTCATCATAGCCGATGAACCAACGAAGTCGGCCTTCACTTCTTTTACTTTTTCGACAAAATTCTCAACCGGCACATCCCTACCCAGGTCGTAGACTTCATAGCCGTACACCTTCAACATGGTGGTGATGATGCCCTTGCCGATGTCGTGGATGTCGCCTTCTACTGTCCCTATTACAATGACGCCCTTTTTTTTATCCTGCTGATCTTTGGGCAATGCCTTTTCCAGTATTTCTACCGCTGCCACCATGGCATCGGAGGCGATAATCAGGGCCGGCAAGAAAACCTCCCCACGATCAAAAAGGTCCCCCATTTTGCGGATTCCTTCCGTAAATCCCTGATTGATCATCTCCAATGGGTCAATACCCGCGCTAAGAGATTTTTGTGCGATCTCCTTGGCGGCCTCGTCATCTGTATCCAAAATAGATTGTGCGGCTTTCTCGAACCATTCTGCTTTATTCATTCTGATTCCTCCATTTGTTATAGCGCAAGCTTGGATTTAAACTTGTCTACCGAGTTGATTTTAATATCAAGCAACTCTGCAATCCTATTTTTAGCGACGATTCCACTCGCACCGTCGGCAATCACCGGAAGGGTACCAATATCCAGATCCTGCCGGAGTTGGTGCATCACCTCCTCATCGGTTAATTGCACGACCTCGATTCCGAGCTTCCGGGCCACATATTTTTTGGCTTCTGCGATTTTCATCCTATGGGTCATTTGCATCCAAGCCACCAGATCTCCAGCGGTTCGCATGCCCCCCATGCCGGCAGCCATAATGTGGGCGACAGACATTCCAAATGGATCTCCAACGCCAAGCTACAAGCCGTCCGCTTTTCCTATCTGCACCAGGGCCTTTGAGGCCCGCGTGGCACAATCAATGGGGGGTGACTCATACAGGGGCAACCCGCAAACCCCCATGCCCACATTGGGATGAACAGGAATGTCGGCCACCCGGACAGTTTCCTTCACAAAAGTGACTGCGCGGGATAGGTTCCAGGGTGTCGACTGGGTGGCTTTGACGTTGATGGCCGGGCCAAAAATATCCGCGCCCGCCGCTTGGGCCACCTTAACCTGATCGTGGGGGTACAGACCCGCCAATCGAACACCGTCAAAGACAATCTCGCCATGCATTCCCAGTACAAATTCACTGGACATCCCCAGTTCTATGGCCATGGCGGGGGCAATCTTTTTTAACTCCCTAATCGCTTCTAAGGCGGCCAGAAAGTCAGCATCACCGGCTGAAGCAGCGGTGTCAAAATTAAAACCATCGCACCCGGATTCGTATAGCTCACCGGCAATGAAAATGAGATCTTTTTTCAGGTGCGCGGCGGCCTCTTCCTGGGCCTCCTGGGCTTCCTTGATTTTCCCGGCCGGTAACAATTCCGACGGATTCGGATAGGGTCCGTCCGGGCGAAAATATGTCCCCAGGTTGGGCTGTGTACCATAAATCACGGGGATGGTGGCAGCCTGGGATATGGCATAATTTTTCTGCTTTTCGTAATTGATAATCGGTTTGACCGGCTTGCAGCTGTAATCGGTGTGGCCGATTCCGGCAGTGTCGGCACAGCAGACTCGTTCATAGGTCAAAACCGATTGTAAGGGGTCCATGGGAATTCCCACGCCGCCATCCGGCTGATCACCGATTAAGGTCAGGGCGGCGGAGTCGTCTGTCGTGATGACCTCTTCTCCGGAGGCCACCGCAACGATTCGATTCGTGTCGGCAAAAATTTCAAAAAGCTGCTCTAACTCATCGGAACTCAATTCCGGGATTTTACCCCGGTCGGCCGCATCCTGAGTTCCGGCCAGAATGTCCGCTTTCACTTTTTCCGCGGGCAATTCAACCCTCAAACCATCTCCCATTCGTGTAATGATTTTTTCTTTCATTGTTCAGCTCCTTAGCTTGTGCCCATCCACAAATGGCCAATTTGCCCGATTTGCTGCGTCAGGCTCAAAATTTAATCCTC
>CAZNFS010000066.1:14893-15168 GCA_964572695.1 uncultured Desulfobacteraceae bacterium | reverse complement strand
AAAATCGGTCGCCCACACCCGATGGGGCAATTCCATTGCCGTTCTTGTGGGAGACTTTCTTTTGGCCCGATCCCTCTCGATTGCCGCCAAAACCGGGCGACCCAGAATCATTCAGGTCATATCCAAGGTCACAGAGTATATGTCGCAAGGTGAGATACACCAGCTCATGCGCAAAGGGAGTTTGGCGTTATCGGAAAATGAATACCTTGAGATCATTAAGAATAAAACCGCCTTCCTGATTCAGGGTGCCTGTCATGTGGGGGCCATTATTGCGG
>CAZNFS010000066.1:0-14854 GCA_964572695.1 uncultured Desulfobacteraceae bacterium | reverse complement strand
CGATTACACGGCCGACACCGGCGTTCTTGGAAAAAAAGTGGGTGCCGATTTAAGAGAAGGCAAACTGACCTTACCGGTGATTTTTGCCCTTCAAAGGGCAGAACCCCATGACCGTCGGTGGATGGAAACGCTTATTCAAAATAATGCGTTTTCAATCCAAGAATTTGATCAGTTACAAAAACTGCTGCAGACCTATGGCGGTATTGACTACACCCGCGATCTCGCGGCAGGCTATATCTCCCAGGCCAAAGCGGCGCTTTCCATATTTGAGCCCTCCAAAACAAAGGAAACTCTTTTTAATCTTGCTGATTATGCCCTTGCCCGAGAGGTTTGAGTTCATTACCGCCTGACATTAAACGGAAAGGAATAAAAGCGATGCGTATTTTTCGAATAAACAGGATCAAATGGACTGTCGTTGTCCTTTTTTCGGTGTTGGGGGTTTTTTTAAACGATGGGCTTCAGGCCAAAGAAGAAAGCCCGATAAAAAAGGTCGTCGTTATCGGGGCCGCCCGTTCCGAGCATGTAGCCCGGGCACGTGAACGCGCCATCGCCAACGGTCTGATTGCGGCGGTCGAAAGAGCTACGGCTGAAATTTTGCCGTTTGAATCCATGGTCCAAAATTTCGCGACGCTAAATGACCTCATTTTTATCGATCCCCGTAATTTCATTAAACACTATAAAGTGCTCACCGAAGCTCGATCCGACAAAGTGTACCGGGTGATGGTGCAGGCAACGGTTTCGATCGATTCGATTTCCGAGCGGCTTTCTGCGGCGGGAATCCTTCTGGGCCATAAGCCGATGCCCAAGATCCTTTTTATTGTTGTTGAACAGAATATCAACGAGGCGGCACCCCAATCCTGGAACGGCAGTGCCATGACTACCGCCAAAACGATTTCAGAAGAGACTATGGGCAAAGCGTTGAAGGCCAGCGGGTTGCTGGTCATCGATCGTTCCAATTTCGTGGAAGAATTGAAAGACATTACCTTAAGCTGTGGAGCCGATTTTGAAAATCAGGAAGCCATCCTTGTGGGCACTCGTTTAAAGGCCGACATCGTTATCGTCGGCAAAGCAGTGGTCAGCCTTGACATCGAGACCTCGGATGAAGAGTCAAAAAAGTTTGAGGGTATTTTAAACGCCAGAGTTCTTCGGACGGACTCGGGGGTTGAAATCGCGGCTGCCCAAGAAACCGTTATCCATACCGCGGTTAACCCTGTCTCGGGTGGCCGGCAGGCACTTTCAGAGGCCGGATCTCAAATCGGTCAAACCTTTTCGGAGCAGATCATTTCCGAGTGGAAAAAAGATATTAAGAAATTAATGGCGGTCAAGATTTTCGTAAAAGGGACTGGAAATCTGGCAAATTTTGTTATTTTCAGGAAAGCGTTGAATGAGTTGCCCGGTGTAAAATGGCTGCAGACTTCCGAAATGAAACCCGATCAAGTTATCCTTCGCACCGAATATGAAGGGCAGACCCAAGACCTGGCAGCAGAGGTGGCGTCAAAAAATTTTGAAACGATAACGATAAATATCATCGAAATTTCATCCACTGACCTGAAAATAGAGCTGGTTCCAAAGGAATAGCCGCTAGACGATATTGATCGACTCACCGGCCCGGGGCACAACCACTGAAAATCCTGCCTGCTTCAGATGCGCCTGCAGTGACAGCGACTGATCTTCCTCACCGTGAACCAGCGCAATTTTCTGAATCTGAAGATTGGATGTTTTTAAGAATTTCAGCAGCTCATTTTGATCGGCATGGGCACTGAACCCATCAAGCTTGGCCACGTGCGCCCTGAGAGGATAATCCTTATTCAGAAATCGCATGACCGGCGGGTCCCCTCGCCGCCCCTTGTTCTCATAGGCCAATCCCTGTTCCATAATTCGTCGTCCCAGCGTATGCCTGGCCATGTATCCCACTAAGAGAAGCGTATGCTTGGGATTGTGGATCTTATGCCTCAAATGATGTAATATTCGACCGGCCTCACACATTCCCGAGGCCGAAATGACGATATGCGGCTTTTCTTCACGATTAAGGGCCATCGACTCTTCCACGGAGGCCACAAAATGAATCTGATCCAGTGCAAACGGATTGTCTCCTTTTTCTAAAAAAACGGCATGGGTTTCCTTGTCGTATACCTCCGGATGCTCACCGAAAACCCTTGTGATCCGGGTTGCCAGAGGGCTGTCGATATAAATGGGGAGTTTGGCGACCTGATTCGCGTCATACAATTCATGTAAGACATACAGGAGTTCTTGTGTCCGTCCATAGGCAAATGCCGGAATTAGTACAGAGCCTCCGCGCTCGTAGGTGTCATTTAGAATTTTTATGATCTGCGGCTTCAGGTCGCTGATCGGCTCATGCAGGCGATTTCCATAGGTACTTTCCATTATCAGCAAATCAACCCGGCGGTCCGTTTCTGAAAAAGTGAGGGTGGGGTCCTTGATAATCGGTTTGCCGAATCTCCCTATATCACCCGTATAGCCAATCGTATAAGCGCGATCATTGCGGCCTAATCTGATCATACTCATTGCGGAACCAAGGATATGCCCGGCATCATAAAACGTACAGGCGACATTTTCCCCTATCGAAACCGGATGCTGATAAGGATATCCATCAAAAGCAGCGAGGCTTTGCTGGGCCTCAGCCATGGTATAAAGCGGATAAACATCCTTAAGGTCATATTTGTTGATTAGTTCCGAAATCTTGTCCGTATTGAGCTGGTGACGTCCTTTTTTTAGAATTTTTTTGATTTCCTGGCGGTCTTTTTTTGAACCCCTTTTTCCAGTTCGCGTATCTTTTAATCCATTTAAATAAGCTCTTACGGCTTTATAATTCAAATAACCGGCATCCGACTCCTGAATGTGAGCAGCGTCCGTGAGTAGATAGTCACACGCATCGGCCGTCGCCCGCGTGCAAACGACACGGCCGCTAAAACCCCCTTTGGTCAGCATGGGAATACGTCCCGAATGATCGATATGGGCATGGGAAAGGACAACGTTGGTAATAATTGAAGGATCAAACGGCAAGACCCTGTTTTTTTGGTTGCTGTCTTTGCGTCTGCCCTGAAACAAACCGCAGTCTAAAAGTATCTGGTCCTGCCCGCTCGTCAGCAGGTGCAAAGATCCGGTCACCTCCCGAACAGCGCCATAAAAGGTAATATGCATCGCTTGCTTCCTTTCTAAAAGAGGTTACAGAACGGGCCCGTTTAGGCCTCTTTTCAGTTCAGTGTCTTTGAATTTCAGGGTTCGAGAGCTTATTGCGTTTAGTTCATAGAAGTCAAGCAAACCTTTAAATATTAATATCAATATGTTGTGTTCAATTTTACTTGACATACAATATATAATAGTTTATAAGCTCCCTAATCTGTTTAAGAAGCGGATTTTGATCTAGAGGGAAAACAATATGGTACAGGACGGAAATCGTTTTTTAGAGAGGAGAATACACCCTCGCTTTGAGACCAAAGCCGGCACATATGTCCGTTTCGCTTCTTACTCCACCCGGATTGGCGAGGTTAAGGAGATTAGTCTCGGAGGCCTTTCCTTTCAATACTCCGAATCCGAGCAAGAGGTGGGTGAGCCGTCGGAATTGGATCTGTTTTCGGATGCCGGTGATTTTTTTCTTGGAAGGCTCTCTTTTGAAACGGTTTCGGACTCAAAGGCCAAACCGAATAACTCGACTATCGTCGATTCTCTGCGCCGATGTGGCATAAAATT
Organism: uncultured Desulfobacteraceae bacterium; assembly: GCA_964572695.1. Taxonomy (GTDB): domain Bacteria; phylum Desulfobacterota; class Desulfobacteria; order Desulfobacterales; family CAZHA01; genus CAZHAH01. The sequence continues at coordinate 11,143 of CAZNFS010000066.1, read as the reverse complement.
TGCGGATTTAACATTCAAACAGCTGACACGGCTGAAAGCATTTATCATTGATACCGCCGCCGATCCCAAATCGGTCAAATATCACTAAGACAAAAGGCGGCGGGATTCGCCTGGAACCTCAAAATAGAGGAGTCCTTATGGAAGAACTCGGGCCCACTAAGGAAACTCAGGAAATCCTGAACCCTGTCCCTGGTATTGATCGTCGCTCATTGTATGACCGGCGGCAAGTTCACAGCGTGGACTATTTCTTGATGGACGGAATCGAAAGGAGAAAGATCAGAAATCGTAGAAAAAATAAGATCGAACGGCGTGAAAATTGGGTTCGCATTACCGAATGGACCAGTGTCTTTGTGCCCCTGTAGTCCCTGAAATGATCCCACTTCTCCTTTATCCTTTACTCAAAATACCACTCCACGCAAAAATCGTGTTTCACGATGGATGAAATATGACCATTGAAATAGCGGTGCTCCACCTCCCAGTTCCGATCCTGACAGTTGATGTGCAATTTATGCTTGTCGATGATCCTTACGACACGGCAGGCCTCGATTCCCCAGATTCCTCTTCCGGTTGCCTTTAGCACCGCTTCTTTAGCAGTCCAGATCCGAAAAAATCGCGTCTCTTGATCTTGATCAAAAAGATCCCATTCGCTTTTATGAGCGACTCTACGAATAAGTGACGCTGCACCCGGTCGAATTTCTTCGATATCGATTCCGATTTTTTTCGACGCCACTACCCCGCCGACATATTTTCTTTTATGCGTTATCGACCAGAAATGCCCATTGGTCGGTAAGGGGGCACCGTTTTCATTTTTTCGAAGTTGACCCAGTTCAATCGACATTTTTTGGGCTGAAAGCCCCAGTGCCAACCTGGCCTGCCGGCTCAGAAATTTGACCTTCTCCTTCCCCATCAGGTTTTGAATCCCGGAGGGAACTTTTAAAATCACCGGGCGTATAGTTTCCAAGCTGACTCCCTTTTTTAGTGGCGTCGTAAAAAGTTCAAAGTTCGGGGTTATTTGCTTTTATTTCCAACACCTCGGCGTAAATGCGATCTTTGGGAATAGCGTACTTTTTGGCAATCTTTTTGGCTATCCCGGACGCTCCGCAGTCCATTGTCTCAAGTGCCTCAATAATTTCATCTCGGAGCGCTGCGACGGATGTCTGTTGTTCAACCGCTTTTCCACTGACAAGGAGCGTACATTCACCTTTGACATCAGGACGCCGATGCAGATCATGGAGAATATCGTTTAATGGCCCCCGTATGATTTCTTCATATAATTTGGTCAGCTCGCGACATAAAACTGCCTGGCGATCTCCCAGCACTTCAACGAGTTCTTCGATAAAGCGAACAATACGCTTGGGCGATTCGTAAAAAATAATCGTTTGTGGATTCCGGGCCAGTTCTTCAAGTCTCTTAATCCGTTTGTGCTTTTTTTTTGAAGGAAAGCCGCAAAAAACAAATGCATCCGTGGGAAGACCGGCAACGCATAGCGCGGTCACCAGGGCTGAAACCCCTGGTATCGGTACAATGGCCAGGTTCTCGGCGATTGCCCCGGCCACCAGCCGATATCCGGGATCTGACACCATTGGTGTACCGGCTGTGGAGACCAGGGCAATCGTGGTTCCCTCCTTCAATTGTTTGAGGAACTTGAGTGTCCGTTGGCTCTCATTGTGCTCATGATAGGAGATGAGCTTGGCTTTGATTTGGTGGTGAGCCAAAAGCTGGCGCGTTTTGCGGGTGTCTTCCGCCGCAATCACATCCGCCGCTGCGAGGATATCGAGGGCCCTTTTGGTGATGTCATCCATGTTGCCGATGGGCGTTGCAACAATAAAAAGGGTCCCTTTTTTACAGGTTTTCGTACTCATGGATATGCCAGGTCGAACGCATTCTTGATAATCTCTATCTCGAGGGTATCATTCGGATTATGAATAGTCACCACATCAAAGCGCGCTTTGGCACGGGTTTGTTGGTTCGCCTTTAGGTAGCATAAGGCCACCATTGATATTTTTCTTTGTTTTTTTGGTGTTAGAGCCCCTTTTGGATTTCCGAACCGCCGGGATCGCCTGGCTTTCACCTCCACGAATACAAGGGTATCTTTTTCTTGGGCGATAATATCGATTTCACCCAGTTTTGTACGGTAATTCTGGGTGATGATTTTATACCCCTTTTGCTTAAGGTAGCGAGCGGCAATAAGTTCGCTCTTTTGCCCGAATTTGTGGCGCTCATTTTTCATGGGTTCCCCAACCTTAGACCTTTACGCCTTTAAACGTCTTGCGATGGATCGGGCAACAGCCAAATTGCCGAATGGCTTCCCTATGTGCCTTGGTCGGATAACCTTTGTGTCCGGCAAATCCATATTGGGGGTATTGGCGGTGGTATTTTTCCATCATTCGGTCTCGGGTGACTTTGGCCACAATTGAAGCCGCAGCAATGGAGATGCTTTTTGAGTCCCCTTTCGGTATGGCAATTTGGGGTAAATCGCATGCGATTTCGAAAATGCCATCGATCAATAGATAATCCGGTGGGTGGTTAAGGTGGGAAACCGAAACGGCCATAGAAAGTAGGGACGCCTTGAGAATATTGATGCGGTCAATTTCTGCGGGTCCGACGATGCCGATCCCGATTGAAACGGCCTGTGCGTAAATTTTATCGTATAAACAAGCCCTTTTTCTGGGTGTTAATTTCTTGGAATCATCGACTCCGGCGACCCGGAAGTTAAGCGGAAGTATCACGGCCGCTGAAACGACAGGGCCGGCCAGAGGGCCTCGCCCCGCCTCGTCAATCCCGGCGATCTTTGAGTATCCCGCCTCACGGGCCTCTGTTTCATACACCCATAGATCTTCCCTCATGCACCGATGCGCTTTCGGACGTCAGATGTCCTGCTATGGATATTTTATGGGCTGGAGAACGCCGCACAATGCCAACTATGAAGAACGAAGTTCTTCGGCAAAAAGACCATTTCTGAATGGATGCTATCGAAATCGGCGCTCTTTGATCCGCGCCGCTTTTCCTCTCAATTTGCGCAAATAATAGATTTTGGCCCGCCGCACACGCCCGTGCGTGATGACTTCGATTTTGTCGATGATCGGTGAATGAAGCGGAAATATGCGTTCAACCCCGATGCCGTAGGATACCTTTCGCACTGTAAAGGTTGCGTTGGTCGTCCCCTTCCGTTTGCTGATAACGACACCCTGAAAAACCTGAATACGCTCTTTTTCACCTTCTATGATCTTCACATGGACTTTAACGGTATCTCCCGGTGCAAAAGCGGGCAAATCCAGCCGCATCATCTCTTTTTCAATTTGTTTTATCGTTTCCATTTCTCCCCCTATTCTGATCGAATAAAAACACTATTCGATGTTATTCGTTATCAGTTATCAGTTATTGGTTCGCGGTAAAACCGATCCAAAGTAATGGCTGTCGCTGAACGGACCGATAAATGGTTATAATCTCCGCATCCCCGAATCGGCTCGAGAACATAATCAGAACTCATTATGGTTTTTTCTGCCAGGCCCCACGCCGTACCAAAGATCAAAAGGTAAGGCCGGGAGGTTTTCATCATCTTTTGTAATCTTTTATAGCCTATATTTTGAGGATACTTTTGGGCACATGTCGCTATGGTTTTGGGTCGATCGCCTTCGATCTGGTGCACGTCCTCAATTACCTGATCCAAAGAATCCTTGATGCGGATAACCTCAAGGGCTTCGCGTCGGTCCGGGTTATAGGCTGCCCCGGCCCCTGTTTTCCAATGGGCAATTATCTTTTGCATCAGTGCCTTCTGATCTGCAAGCGGTGTGACCATATAAACCGCCGGTACCCCGTATGTTTTTGCGATTCTGGAAATATCGTGCATATCGAGGTTCGTAAAGGCCGACGCAATGATATCCCCTTTTTTATTGACAACCGGATAGTGAATCAGAGCCACGTAAAGATTGGGTCTGTATGATTTTTTCAATATCGGCACACCATTTTGCGAGAATTTTTATCTCCTCCTGATTCAAAATTTTTTTCTCCAAAAGATCCCTGCGCTTTAAAAATGTCCTTATTAAGGACGATTCCAGCCGCCACTGCTCGATTTTCGCATGATTGCCCGACACCAACACTTCCGGGACCAGCTCTTCTTCAAATTCATGCGGCCGTGTGTAGTGGGCATATTCCAGAAGATCGTTGGCAAAGGAATCCTCGGCGGCTGAATCGGCGCCACCCAGAACTCCGGGAATAATTCGTGCCACCGCATCGATGATGACCATGGCAGCCAACTCACCGCCTGTCAGAACGAAATCTCCCAGCGACAACTCATGATCGACAAAACGGCTGCAAATCCTTTCATCCACCCCCTCATAGCGGCCGCATATCAAAATGGCACCGCTTAAGGCTGAAAGCTCCTGAGCCATCTGCTGATCAAAAGTAGCGCCCTGAGGGGAAAATAAAATGGTTCTGGAATGCGGTGCCTTCCCCTTGGCAAACCGGATGGCCCCGGCCAGGGGTTCGGGTTTCATCACCATCCCGCACCCGCCTCCGTAAGGCCGGTCATCCGTAACCCGGTGCTTCCCCTGGGCGAAATCCCGGATATTTATCGCCGCAACCGAAATCTTGTTTTGATCGATTGCCCGTCTGATGATTCCGTGGTTTCGGAATGGGTCGAACAGCTCGGGAAAAATTGTCAGAACCATAAAATTCATGGCCCGCCAGCTCCCTGTTCTATACCCTCCGGCAAATCGACCCGCATGATTCGGTTTTGGGTATCAATTTGTAAAACCACGGATTCCAGCGCCGGTATCAAAACTTCCCGGCTTTTGGATTCAATCCTATTTTGGACGACATAAACATCGTTACCCCCCGTGGGGATGATCGATTCAACTCGTCCGAGGTAACGGTCATCGCTCGTAAAAACAGAAAGACCTATAATTTCAAACCAGTAATACTCACCTTGGTCTAATTCGGCAAGATGTATCTTTTCAATCAGAAGCTTAGAACCGATTAAGGCTTCGGCTTGCCCGCGGTCGTTAATCCCTTCTAAGGACAAAAGGATGGTTCGGGAGTGGGGTTTAGCCCATTCAATCGCGTATTGTTTTTCCTTGCCTGTCGGCGCCTTAATCTGAATCAGGCGAAGTGAATCAAACGTTGAAAAGGATTCGGCATAGGAGTAGACCTTGATGGTTCCCCTGACGCCGTGGATCCCCACAATCTTACCGATGATGAGAAAACCATTCGGGTCCATAAAATCATTCGATAATCTCTAGAACGGTACGCTTTTTTATCTTGGCCGACGCTGCGCTTAATATTGTTCGCATGGCCCGTGCCGTCCGACCCTGCTTCCCGATGACTTTGCCTAGATCCTCTTTGGCCACTTTTAATTCCAATACCGATGTCTGGTTTCCTTCGACTTCCTCAACAGATACCTGCTCAGGGCTGTCAACCAGCGCTTTAGCAACATAAGTGATCAGATCTTTCATAGCTCCATCTCCTTTTTTGCAGATGAGAATTAGGGGCCGGTTATTTCTACAGGATTATCGAATACTCCTTCCTTTTTCAAAATGCTTTTTACCGTGTCAGTCGGGCGAGCGCCTTGATCGAGCCAATATTTGACACGATCCTTTTTGACGCTGATTTCCGCCGGATCCAACAGGGGATTGTAGGTGCCCACCATTTCGAGAAACTTGCCGTCTCTGGGGCTTTCACCATCGGCCACAACGATTCGATAAAAAGGTCTTTTTTTGGCACCGTGTCGAGCTAATCTGATTTTTACTGCCATTGCTTTACTCCTTTAAAAAGGCAGCGGCATGCGCCCTAACCCTCGCATCCCGCCTTTGTTTAATCGTTTCATCATCTTCATTACCTGGGCATAATTCTTTAGCAGCCGGTTGACATTTTGTACGCTGGTCCCGCTTCCCTTCGCTATTCTGCTTCGGCGGCTGCCATTAATAATCGTATAATTTTGACGTTCCTGATGTGTCATGGAGCTGATGATGGCTTCGATTCGGATGAGTTCGTTGTCATCTACTTTTAGCTGTTTGAGCTGTTTGGATTTGCTGAATCCAGGAATCATATTAATAATTTCTGAAAAAGAGCCCATTTTTCGAATCTGGACCATCTGATCCCGAAAATCTTCCAACGTAAATTGGTTTTTACGGAGCTTCTTCTCCAGTTCGATAGCCTTTTTTTCATCCACCACCTCTTGGGCCTTTTCGATTATGGTGAGGACATCCCCCATCCCCAGAATTCTGGAAGCCATTCGATCGGGATGAAATGGCTCCAGGGCTTCCAATTTTTCACCCACCCCCACGAATTTGATCGGCTTGCCCGTGATGGACTTGATCGAAATAGCCGCTCCGCCGCGGGCATCCCCATCCATCTTGGAAAGAACGACACCCCCGATGTCGAGTTCTGTGTCAAAGGCGCGGGCGATATTAACCGCGTCCTGCCCGGTCATGGCATCGGCCACCAGAAGAATCTCAGACGGCTGCATGGCGTCTTTGATCCGGCAGAGTTCCGCCATCAGGATTTCATCAATATGCAACCTCCCGGCGGTGTCGATAAGGACCGTATCACAACTTTCTTTGAGCGCGGCTGATCGGGCTTGTCTACAGATCTGAACCGGGTCCATTTCGGTGGTGGACGGATATACCGGAACCGATAATTGACTTCCCAATTTAGTCAACTGATCGATTGCGGCGGGACGGTACACATCGGCAGGAACCAGATATGGACTGCGCCCTTTTTTTCTGAGAAACAAACACAGCTTACCGGCCGTGGTCGTTTTACCTGATCCCTGCAGGCCCACCAGCATTATGGAAGCCGGTTTGGGTCCTTTGAGCTGTAGATCTTCATGCTGGGCGCCCATCAATTCGGCAAGCTCATCATTTACGATCTTAATGACCTGCTGACCCGGCGTGAGGCTTGCCAGAACCTCATGTCCCAGAGCCCGTTGTTTGATATCGGCGATAAGCTTCTTAACGACCTTGTAGTGGACATCGGCTTCCAGCAGTGCCATGCGCACTTCTTTGAGGCCCTCTGTGACGTGGGTCTCAGATAGTTTGCCGTGGCCTTTAAGCTTTTTAAATATTAAGCCGAGTTTATCGCTCAGATTTTCAAACATTTGCTATCATCTCTTTAATGTTTTAAACTCTTGAAAGTAATATCAGGGGAATGGTATGTCAAGCAAAAATACACCGTCCGAGGTTCCGAGCAGGCGCCCGCCCTTGCCCCAAAATCCACCCTGATCGGAAATAAAGACCGAACTCGCAAAAGGTCGCAAATTCTTAAGAGATGGCTAAGTAAAAAGGTTCATATACAAGGCGTAGTGTTTTTTTCAGGAACGAGGTTATACATGTAGTATGCCGAGTGCCTGAAAAAATACTACAACGCAGTAGATGGGGCTTTTTACGACGTCATCAAGACTTTCTATGCCAAAAGATATTAAATCGCTATCAAAAGATCAACTTGTATCTTGGCTTGCCGAGCGCAGCATCGCACCTTATCGTGCCGAGCAGATCTTCAAATGGATTTTTCTGCGCCAAACAGATGATTTCAGCCGCATGACCGATCTGAGCCAAAAGGTCAGAGATCTTTTGACACACCATTTCTCTGTCTCACGCCTTGAAAAATTGCACATCACATCATCTGAGGACGGAACACGCAAGTATCTCTTTCGACTGTCAGATGGAAAACGTATCGAAAGCGTACTTATTCCTGAAAAAGGCCATTTTACTTTATGCATTTCCACCCAGGTTGGATGTGCCCAGGGATGCCGGTTTTGCCGAACAGCCAGGGGCGGATTGGGGCGCAATCTCTCTGTAAATGAAATTGTCTCACAAGTTCGCGATATTAAAAATGACATGTTGGATTCGGATCTGCTGACCAATATTGTTTTTATGGGAATGGGTGAACCGTTGGCGAATTATCGAAATGTGTTGGATGCCCTTGAAGCCATTACCGACCGGAAGTGGGGTCTTCAATTTTCCAGCCGCAAGGTTACCGTTTCCACCGCCGGTCTCGTTCCCATGCTTTCCGCTTTAGGCCTTCAGACAAAAGTTAACCTCGCTGTTTCGCTAAACGCAACGGATAACCAAACCCGAAGTATGCTCATGCCGATCAACCGCAAATATCCGCTTGAAAAACTCCTCGGGGCCTGTCGCCGGTATCCCTTGATGCCGCATCGTCGTATCACCTTCGAATATATCCTCCTTCAGGGAATAAATGATTCGCCTGCAGACGCCCGCCGACTTGCGGCTCTGCTCAAACCCATCCGGGCCAAAATAAACCTGATTCCCTTCAATGAATTTGAAGGGTGTGAATTTAGGACACCGGATGAATCGGCGATTGCTGATTTCCGGGAATTGCTGACTAGCCGACACTGCACGGCAATTATTCGCAAAAGCAAAGGAAGCGATATCGCCGCAGCATGCGGGCAATTGAGCGGCAATTGGTTGACGCCATAACCGGGCGGCAGGACCAGGACTCGGTCATTTAAAACAGTTGACTTTGACGTCACCGTGGGGACAGGATTAAATTTCTTGACACCCCTCGGGTGTCGGATTAATTAGTGTCCATCCACGACTAAATAATGGCACTCTAATGTGCCCAAAAACCGATCACATAATTTAAATTCTAAAAATGATGGTCTCGCTAAAAGCCACGGATTCAACTATAGATGGCTAAGTAAAAAGGTTCATATACAAGACGTAGTGTTTTTTCAGGGACGAGGCCATACATGTAGTATGCCGAGTGTCTGAAAAAATACTACAACGCAGTAGATGGGACTTTTTACGACGTCATCAAAGCCTGATTGTCCGGGAAGGAGAAAAACGCATGCCGATCGAAGAAATGCGACCCAGCGAGCGGCTGAAAATGGTGGGGCATGAGCCTCAGGACAAAGGCGACTGGGTGACCGGTCTTCATCCGATGGATGACATGTTGCGGGGAGAGCGGTTACCCCACATTTGGTGCCAGGGATGTGGGTTGGGCACCGCTTTGACAACCTTTATCAGTGCACTTAAATGGCTCGAAAAAAATCGCGACTGGGATCTTGACCAGGCCGCTGTCGTTTCGGGGATCGGTTGCACGGGTCGGATTGCCGGTTATCTTCGCCTGGACTCTTTTCACACGACCCATGGACGGGCCATCCCTTTTGCCACAGGGCTAAAACTGGCCAATCCCAATCTTAAAGTCATCGTCATTTCAGGCGATGGCGATATCGCCGGGATCGGTGGAAATCATTTCATTCATGCGGCGCGACGGAATTTGGATATTACCGTTATCTGCGTGAATAACTTCAATTACGGAATGACCGGCGGGCAGGTGGGGCCCACCACGCCCCATGTCGCCCGGGCCGTCACCGCGCAGTATGGAAATTTTGAATACCCTTTCAATTTGCCGTATCTGGCCGCCGCCAGCGGGGCGTCGTTTGTGGCGCGCTGGACCGTGTTGCACGCACGACGCTTGGAATGGACGCTGCGGGAGGCGATGGAATACCCCGGTTTCAGTTTCGTGGAGATCATTGCACCCTGTTCGACCGCCTATGCCCGATGGAATCCGGAAGGTCGCGGTCTCGATCCTGAAAACCTGCAACGAAGGGGTTTGGAGGTCCTGAAACATTACCAGCAAATAGGCCGGATCACACGCGACACGCACCCTAAGGACGCCGCCATCGGCGTGGATGAAAAGGGGATGATCCACGAAATTATCGAAGGTAAATTTCTGGAGGATGCCAAACCGGATTTGCAGGCGGCAATCGATCAATTGACCCAAGACGGCCGGGAACGATGGCAGACCATGCAAACGGCTTTTGATAAACGGCCCAAGATGTCCGCCCGCACGGACCACGTCCCCCGTACGGAGATACAACTGGGCGGGTTCGGGGGCCAGGGCATCATCAGCGCCGGCAAGATCGTGGGACAGGCCGCGGCCATTTATGAGGGTTTAGAGGCCTCGTTTGCGCAGAGTTACGGTCCTGAAGCACGGGGGGGTGCCGCGGGCGCTCAAGTCGTGATATCAACCGATCCGATCCATCATCCGCATTTGATTGAACCCACCCACGGTATCATCATGTCTCAAGGCGCATATAAAAAATACATTCCCGCGATGGGTGCCGGAAGCCTGTTACTGATCGATGACAGCTTGATCACATTGCCTGACAATCACCGGCAGGACATTACCACACTCAAACTTCCGGCGACCCGGATTGCAGAAGATCTGGGCAACAATCGGGCCGCCAATTCGGTCATGCTGGGCTTCTGGGCAGGGATTACCGGGATTGTCAGCCGGGCCGCCCTGCGGCAATCTTTAAACGATTCGGTACCGCCCAAAACCGTGGATATAAATCTAAAGGGTTTCGATATCGGCTACGAGAAAGGGCTGCAGGGATTGGAGCATAACGATAGTGGGTAACGCCATACTGGTAATCGGCGATAGTGCTGCCGGGCTGCAGGCGGTAAGCGGTTTGGCTGATTTGGGGCTTCGTGTGCACTGGGTGACTTCATCACCATTTCCGATGCCCGGGATCTCGAAAACAAAACTGCAGCAGGTCAACGATCTCCGGTTTTTGGACATCGCCAAATACCCCAACGTGACCGTATGGATGCATTCGGACGTCAATCGAATCGATACGGGTGCCGGTGGACTGCGAGTGGAATTGTGCAATTCCCCGCGCTTTGTCGCATTAGACCGATGCACCGGCTGCGGTGATTGCATCGATACCTGCCCGGTGATGATACCGGGAACCGAGCGCAAAGCCATTCACCTCAAAGACGGGGCCCAACCCTCTTGTGCGGTTGTATACAAATCGGGCGTGCCGCCCTGTTCGCATGCCTGCCCCGGCGGGATACAGGTCCAGGGGTATGTGGCCCTAATTGCCCAGGAACGTTTTCGAGAGGCGCTCGATCTTATTCGAAAAGCCATCCCCTTTCCCGCAATTTGCGGTCGCATCTGCACCCATCCTTGTGAAATCAACTGTCGGCGCAATGAGGTGGATACACCCGTTTCGATCCGTCTATTAAAACGATTTGTGTCGAACTGGGAGGAGGAGCAGCCTGAAGTTTCACAAAGCGTATGTGCTCCGAAACCGGCAATTGCGGGCAGCACCCGGCGAGTGGCGATTGTGGGGGCGGGTCCCGGGGGTATGACTGTAGCTGACAGGCTGATCGAC
>CAZNFS010000065.1:0-15336 GCA_964572695.1 uncultured Desulfobacteraceae bacterium | reverse complement strand
CTACGTGTATAGCCTCATTCCTGAAAAAACCCTGCGCCTTGCATATGAACCTTTTTACTTAGCCATCTATAGTTGAATTCGCGGCTTTTTACGATTTTATCAAACGTGGTTTAAAAAGGTTATTTTGAACTTGATTTTTATACACCGAGCGGATAGAAAATTCAGTTTTGGATATTGATCATCAAACTTGTACAGAGAGGAGTGTAAATGAGTGAAATGGTGGAAAATCTAAGAAATACGGCACTTATTGGTCACAGTGGTGCCGGGAAAACATCGATTGCTGAAGCCATGCTGTTTAACGGCGGCATCACCACTCGGATCGGGAAGACTGATGACGGAAACACCGTTATGGATTTTGAGCCCGAAGAATTGAAGCGCAAGACCAGCATCAGCAGCGGATTTCATCAATTTAACTGGGAAAAACACACCATCAGTCTCATCGACACGCCTGGTGATCAGAATTTTTTTTCAGATACCAAAGGGTGCATGCAAGCCTCTGATGGCGTGGCCACAATCGTGGATGCGGTCGATGGTGTCAAGGTCCAGACCGAACAGGGGTGGGAGCTTGCCGAGGAGTTCGGCCTCCCCTGCCTCATTTTCATAAACAAGCTGGATCGGGAAAGAGCCGATTTCAAGAGAGCTTTCGATGAAGTCGTCCAAATTTTTAAACCGAAACCGATCATTTTACAGCTCCCTATCGGTAAAGAAGCCGATTTTAATGGAATCGTCGATTTGATCAGCCGCAAAGCGTATGCCTATGATGACAGCGGAAAAGCGACTCCAACTGAAATCCCGGCAGACATGCAAGAGCAGGTCGAGATCGAGTATGAAACCTTGATCGAAAACATTGCCGAAGCTGATGATGAATTACTGGAACGTTATCTGGAAGGCGAATCTCTGTCAGATGATGAGCTCAAAGGTGCCCTGCGTAAAGGCACCCTTTCCAGAGCCTTTGTTCCGGTACTTTGCGGATCGGCCACTAAAAATATCGGTATTGATCGCTTGCTCGATTTTATCGCCAGCGGTATGCCGTCCCCGGCGGATCGAGGTGCGCTCACGGGTATTGATCCGAAGTCCGAAAACGAAATTTCGCGAGAACCGGACACAGATGCACCCTTCTCTGCATTTGTATTTAAAACAATTGCCGACCCTTATGCCGGTCGCCTATCCATCATGCGTGTCGTTTCCGGAAATCTGGGCGCAGACGGAACGTTGTTCAATTCAAGCAAAGACAAAAAAGAACGTTACAATCAATTGTTGATGGTCGCCGGCAAGGAACAAAAACCGATCAATGGCGCCGGGCCCGGTGCGATTGCGGCCATAGCCAAGTTAAAAGAAACAACCACGGGCGACACCCTTTGCGACGAGGGCCATCCGGTCCGGTTTAAAGTCACGGATCCCATTCCGCCGGTTATTTCTTACTCCGCCCAGCCCAAGTCAAAGGAGGATGAAGATAAGATTCTGACATCCCTCACTAAGCTTTTAGAAGAAGACAACGCGCTTTCACTCTCCCGCAACAGTGAAACCAAAGAAATTCTTCTTTCGGGAAGAGGACAGATCCATATCGAAGCCACCGTTGAAAAATTAAAAAGAAAATTCAACGTGGATGTCGTCCTGAGTATTCCCAAAGTACCTTACAAAGAGACCATCAAGCGCAAGGTCAGGGCCCAGGGCAAACATAAGAAGCAGACCGGCGGGCACGGCCAGTATGGGGATTGCTGGATCAACATGGAACCCCTTCCCCGGGGCCAGGGCTTTGAATTTGTCGATGCCGTTGTGGGCGGTGTCATTCCGAAAACGTACATCCCGGCCGTCGAAAAGGGGATTAACGAGGCGTGCGGGAGAGGAACTCTAGCCGGTTTTCCCTGTGTGGATTTTAAAGTCACGCTTAATGACGGATCCTTTCATTCGGTAGATTCTTCGGAAATGGCATTTAAAATCGCAGGATCGCTTGCGTTTCGAAAAGCGGCCGCAGAAGCCGATCCGGTTTTGCTGGAACCGATCATGAAAGTCTCCATCATAACCCCCGAGGATTTTATGGGTGATATTATGGGAGATCTCAATGGTCGGCGGGGCAAAGTGCTGGGAATGGACAATAAGGGCAAGAATCAAATCATCAATGCACAGGTCCCCATGGCGGAATTCCTGACCTATGCCCCGGATTTAAACTCCATTACCGGCGGCCGCGGAACCTTTTTCATGGAATTTTCGCATTTTGACGAGGTCCCTGCTCATATTTCCCAGAAGATAATCGAGGAGGCCAATAAAGCTAAAGAATAAAGAACAGTGGACGTTCATAGGTTCAGAGTTCACCGTTCAGGGTTGTTATTTTATTAAGTATCACTAACCCTGATCCTTCAAACCGGTGAACCCGTATTCGGTTATCTTATTTAGCCAGTGTTCATCCACTAATATTTGATAAATCCGGTAAGTTTCCAATTCAGAAATGCGGATTTTTTGTGTTGGACAAGGCCGCAGCGACTTTGCAACCGCAGGCGTAGCGCGCTACGTTGAGGATTGCAAAAAAGCGAGAACGCCGTGCAACGCCAACTATGAAGAACGAAGTTCTTCGGCAAAAAGACCATTTCTGGATGGAAACTATTTGCATTTTTTGCCCGGTGAATACCCTCCCCAAAACGCATCCCATCGGCTGCGAAAGATAAGGCGATTTTTTAGACTGGTTTTTTTGCCATAAGGGCATGTCATCCGGTGAAATCGTTTAGAACGCCGATTGCCGATGTAATGTTCCTTTTTTTCACTCCAATTGTGCCACATCCCCTCCCCTGCGGTCATTGCCTCGCGCTGCGCCTTGAGGAATATTTGATCATGCCTTACATTCGGTTTTCGAGGGACGAAAAAGGCATAACCGGCCCTGATTAATTCAGCGTTGACGAAGGTGCTGTCACTCAAAAAGATGTAAGCCAGGGTGCGGCTGTAGCGGTCAAATTGTTCTGCATCGAATACGAGCTGAATCCGTTTGTTTAAAACCAGCTTCTGATTAAAGCGCTTGGCCGTATCGGCATAGGGTTCGGCCGGTGTCTCAGCGTGGGCAATTTCGGGTGTATTAATACCGATATAGCGTACCCGCCTTCCGTCCTGCAGCACGATGGTATCCCCGTCTTCCACCCACCGGACATGGGTCCAATTTTCGGCATACACATTCAGGCCGGAAAATGAAACGGATAGGGCCAAAAAAAGAATGCCAAGGATACGCTTTTTCATGGGCACCGTTCATAGGTTCAGGGTTCAACGTTCAAAGTTAGGGACAGGTACAAAACGGTTATTTTTCATCCATGCGCAAGTCGCAGAGCTCAGCGGCCCTCAGATCGAGCATGTGCGCCAACCCCCTGAATTCAGAAGGAACAAATCCAAGCGCCTTTTGCCACACCTCGCTGTCTTCCATGCACAGATAGACCAGAACATCTGGCGCCCATTCTTTTATCCGCGACATTATCCGCCGATAGATGTTGATGCGTAACGGTTTGAAATATCGCATTTTCCCGTCCAGGCCTCTTATAAATTCTCCGTATATGATTTTCGAGAAGTCAAAGCGATCCTGAATGATCGTTTTCAGGGAGGGCATAAAACGAAATGTTCCCAGACTGATCCAGACGATATTTTCAGGCGAAATCTGTGCAAACAGATCATCGATCACCTGCAGATATTCCGCCTCACAATCTTCATAAATGAGGATGGGATCAAAATGGAAAGCCAGCGGATATCCCATTGATGCACATTCAGCGGCCGCCCGGAGCCTTTGCGAAAGGGAGGCCGTGCCGCGCTCTTCAGTCCTGATAATGCGAGGCGTGTTGAGTGACCAGGCTGCAATGGTTTTACGGTTGTGGCGCAGTTTACTCAAACTCTCGATTGACGCGGTTTTGGTTTTTAATTCCAATACCGCATGCAATTGATCCGCAAACTGCGGGATTAAGAATTCAGAAAGCGAAAACCATCTTTCCCACATCAGGCTGTCTGTAAATTCGCCTGTGCCGATCCGGCTAATCTTTTTTTGACCAAACAGATGGTTCAATTCCCGTATAAGATCATTGTGATTGACAAAATACTGCAGCAAGGGCGGGTGAAAATAGGCCTGCAGGATGCAGTAAGAACAATCCATCACGCAGAAGGTTCCCAGGTGGAGTATCTTGTAGCCGCAACAGGTGTAGGCCCGTGTGCCGGGGCAATCTTTGATGAAGGCCCCATTGTTTCGGGTCAGCAGAAGCACGCTTTTACCCCTGCCGACCGGATCGGGATCGGAGGTGATCAGATTGAATACATCCTGGACATTATCAATGATTTTGATCGGAGTTTTGTGACGGGACTCAAACGCCAGGACCTCAGCGGTGTCGGCGACTTTACGATCTACATAGACTTGGGGTAGCGACAATGAGAACGATACCTTTAGCGGGTTATTTTTTTATGCCGCGGCTGAATATGTCAAAGGCCATCCCGAGGGTGTCTTTGAGATAGTCTTTATCTCTGTTGAGGATTCTTTTGCTTTCCTCCCACAAAATGATTCCCGAAAATAGCGCCCAGGTGATGTCTGCCATGGCAACCGGATGAAGGTCGATGAAATCACCGCTTTCAATTCCATCCTGGAAGATATTCGCCATGATTCCGAGCGCCTTTTGAGATAATTCCTTTATTTCAGCCAGGAGCTTCGGCGAGAGGTTTTTCAGCGTTTCGCTCGACTGGAGGTGAAACATATTGATGACAATCAACGGATCAAATTCATAGACGTCATACAAAACATCTTTGAGAACGTCCAATTTGTTTCGGGCAGCGATATCTTCACTGTTTAACTGTTCGACCCGGAGGTAGAGGTATTGCAGAATCCGAAGCGAAAGCGAGGCATACAGTTCATCTTTATTCTTAAAGTAGAGATAGATTGTACCGGGGCTCAGTTCGGCCTCGTTGGCGATGTCTTCCATCGTTGCTTTATTGAAACCCTTGGCCGAAAAGACCCTTTTAGCGGCGACGATGATTTGCTGACGCCTTCTGGCCTTTTCTCTCCCTTTTCTTTCTTGTATGCCCATAATATTATGAATGTTATTTATTTCCTAAATTGATTTAATGGCGGTTTCCATTTTTGTCAAGTAAAAAGGGTCGTAAACGTTCATATGTTCAGGGTTCAACGTTCAGAGTTAAGGATAAGGACAAAATTGAAAACCAGACAAGAATGCAGCCCTGAACCCTTGAACCTTTGAACCCATGAACGGCACAAAGTATCTATCGTTTTAAAATTGCTTTCAGGTCGGGGGTTTTGAGTATGTGATTCAACGTATCCCGGCGATCCTCCAGTTCGGCCACATCCCGAAACTCCAAATTGAGGGTATACGTCGATCCTTCAAAATCGGAAGGCGGTATCAGTTTAATATGGTTTCCCAGTTTTAGTTTTTTTACATGTTGCTGGAATTCGTTTCTGGCTTTTGTCAGATGCGGGAATCGTCTTTTTTTAAGATAGTTGCGTATGAGACTTCCCTTCCGGGGTCGATCCAGATTTTCGTTTTCCATTGTGTCTTTGATAAAGTCATTTACCAACACGGCCTCAACTGAAAGATCCTCCCGTGCGGCAATTTCGGTCACGAACGTATAAATTTCGTGTTGTTTGTTTAAGTTGAGTTTGAGGTCGTTGAACATTTCAGCCAATTGAATGCCTGCCGCTGCTGAAACGCTGCCGAGTTCCAGCGCCATCTTGAGCCCAATGGCGCCTGATATCACAAACGTCTGAATTGGTTGGGGAAGGAAATAAAGCTGTTTAATTTTCTGGATCAATTTCGGCTGCCATGGCAAACCGACATTTAAAGCGGTTTGCTGCAATCCTGATTCTTGCATACATGAGGCTAACAGGTGCAGGGCACGAGATTGCTCAACCAGGTTCAATTGTCGTTCAAAAACGTTGTCCGCAACAGCTATCATAGCACGCTGAGCCGGTTCGGCCCCGGAATCCAGAATTTTGGCTTTGATCTCCTTAAACCTAAGTGTCTGGCAGGCACTGATTCTTCGAAAGCCGCTAATGGTGATCAGCTTGGCATCTTTTTCCACCAAAACGGGCGGATTGATAAGCCCCGCCCATTTGATGGATCGGCACAAATCTTCGACTTCGACAGCGGTGGTAATGCGGTATGTTTCATCGGTTTGATTTATGGATGAAACGGAAAGAATTTGCTCATTATAAATCATGTTCCTTGCCGATCAACTGGTTTAAAGCATCCAGATATTTTTGGCGCGTACCTGCAATGACCTCGGCCGGAAGTTTGGGTGCAGGAGGCTGCTTGGGCCAGTTAATCGAAATGAGGTAATCGCGAACATACTGTTTGTCATAGCTTTTTTGAGCGCCTCCCGGCAGATAGGTGTCCTTGGGCCAAAAGCGGGACGAGTCCGGAGTCAACACTTCATCAATCAAAATAAGTTCCTCTCCCACCAATCCAAATTCAAATTTTGTATCTGCAATAATGATTCCCCGTTGATCTGCCAGTTGAGCCCCTTTTTGGTAAATGGCCAAACTGAGATCGCGGGCTTTTTCAGCCAGCGAATCTCCGAGTTGGGCGGCAGCGGCTTCAAAGTCAATGTTTTCATCATGGAGTCCTAATTCAGCCTTGGTCGACGGTGTAAAAATCGGCCCGGGTAGCTTTTCTGATTCCTTCAACCCTTTAGGAAGTTCAATTCCGCAAATACTCCCGGATTGTTGATACGATTTCCATCCTGACCCGGAAATATATCCCCGCACCACACATTCTACAGGAAGCGGGTCACTCTTTTGAATTAAAATGCTCCTTCCGTCCAGGATATCGGCATACGGCCGGCAGACTTCAGGGAAATCATCCACCCGGCTTGAGATGACATGGTTTTTGATAATCGATTCCATTGCTTCAAACCAGAAAAGCGAAATCTGGGTTAAGATTTTGCCTTTGTCCGGTATCGGGTCCGGCATAATTACATCAAATGCCGATAGTCGATCCGTGGCCACCATCAAAAGGGTATCCCCCAGATCATACATATCTCGAACTTTCCCCCGTTTCAGCAACGTTAAATCCGGAATGTCGGTTTCATAAACAGCACTTCCCATAATATCCATCCTTTCATTTATAGGGGAATAATCTTCCCTTTTATTTCCTTGCCAACCGTCAATAATCCTACGGACGGATTTTTTCCCAGAGGGTATGAGCCTGAAAAAGCCCCGGGGTTAAATAGCAGTACACCGTTTTTGATATGATTGACCGCTTTATGCGTGTGCCCGTACACAATGGCATCGACGTTCAGAAAAATATCCATGATACGATCTTCAATCCCGCCTCCAGCGCCCCAGCCATGGACCAAGCCGATTTGAAGTGTGCCCGCCTTGATGATCTCTTTTGAGGCCAGCCGGGAAGTGACATCCACATGATCCATATTCCCGGTCACGGCGATCACTTTTTTGTCACCAAAAGCATCCAAAACCGTATAACTGGTAAGGTCGCCTGCGTGCAGGATTAGATCCACATCAGCAAAAACAGTATCCATTAATTGATAAAGTTTTTCCGCAGGTTCATACATGTGAGTATCTGAAATCACACCAATTTTCATTTATTACACCTTAGCCTTGGTTATTCTTGATAAGAACTGACACGTTAACACAAAGATTCTTTTTAGGTCAATACACAACGACCGGTTTTTACGCATTTCTTTTCACACAAATTTTTGATACATAGATAAGTTACTTATTCCAAGTATCCCATAATATAAGGAGAACATCATGGACAAAAAAGTAACGGTTGTCGGTGCAGGCAACGTCGGCGCTACCGCAGCACAACGCCTGGCCGAGAAAGAATTGTGCGATGTGGTTTTGGTCGATATCATAGATGGCGTACCGCAGGGTAAAGCCTTGGACCTGACCGAGGCCGCTCCCATTGAAAAACACGACGCCCATTTAATTGGAGCGAATGACTATGAAGCTTCGGCCGGTTCGGATGTCGTCATCATCACGGCCGGTATTCCTCGCAAACCCGGTATGAGCCGCGATGATCTCATCAGTACCAACGCCGGGATCGTTAAAAATGTTACCAGCCAGGTAGCCTCTCTCTCACCCGATGCCGTGCTTATCATCATCAGTAATCCTCTGGATGCCATGTGCCACGTGGCTTATGATGCCAGCGGATTCCCCAAAAACCGCGTTGTAGGGATGGCCGGAGTGCTTGACTCGGCACGTTTTAGAGCATTTATCGCAATGGAGTTGAATGTATCCGTGGAAAACACGCATGCCTTTGTCCTGGGGGGACATGGCGATACCATGGTGCCTCTCCCCCGCTATTCAACCGTAGCCGGAATCCCGATCACGGAACTTTTAACCCAGGATCGTATCGAGGCACTGGTAGATCGTACGGCGGATGGCGGCGCTGAAATCGTTTCGCTTTTGAAAACCGGAAGCGCCTATTACGCCCCGGCCTCGGCCGGTGTTGAGATGGCCGAAGCAATCCTCAAGGATAAGAAAAAGATCCTGCCATGCGCGGCTCTTCTGGAAGGTGAATACGGTATTGACGGCCTGTTTATAGGCGTGCCGGTGAAATTGGGAGCTAACGGGATTGAAGAAATAATCGAAATCAAATTGACCGAGGCGGAAAAGGCCCGGCTTCAAAAATCAGCCGATGCCGTGCAGGAACTCAAGGAGGTCCTTAAAAAACTGGGTTAGACGTTCATCTTTTATTTCAAGTGTTCCTTGATCGATTCGGCTGCCCGGCGATTCATTCCGGGCAAAGACGTCAGCTCTTCCACGGCGGCAGTTTGAATTTTTTTGATACTGCCGAAGTGTTTCATGAGAATTTCTTTGCGCTTTTGCCCTATCCCGGGTATCGAATCGAAAACCGAAGTCAAAGCGGTTTTTGCACGGCGTTTACGGTGGAATGTGATCGCAAAACGGTGAGCCTCGTTTCGAATCCGTTGTAAAAAAAGGAGTAAGTCCCTCTCCTTGCCAAATGACAGCGGATTTGACTGGTTGGGCTTAAAAATTTTATCCTCGTGCTCCCCCTTTTTTTGATCCTTTTTCGCAATTCCCACGACTTCAACCGTTTCATCAAGCGCAAGCTCCTGTAAAACGGACAAGGCAACGTTGAGTTGGCCCTTGCCGCCATCCACCATCAACAGATCCGGATAGGGCCTGGAATCTTGGCCTCGGTCGAAGCGTCGCTTCAATGCCTCTGCCATATAAGCATAATCGTCATGGATGAGTACGCTTTTAATTTTGTAACGCCGGTAAAAAGATTTGGCGGGTTTCCCATTTTCGAAAACCACCATACTGGCCACAGGATTCGTCCCGGAAATGTTTGAGTTGTCAAAACACTCAATCCGTTCGGGAATTTTGACCAGTCGGAGTCGTTTTTGCAGGCGGGCGATCATGTTTCGATTTAGCGCCTCGGCGGCCTTCAGTTCCTTGAGATGATTTTCAGCGTTCTCAGTCGCCAGTTTCGCCAGGCGCGCCTTTTCCCCTCTCCGGGGCCAAAGAATTGTCACCTTTGAGCCCTTGATTTTTTTAAACCGAGCTTCAAGCAGTGGTGCTTCTTCAGGGTAGAAAGGGACAAAGATTTCTTTGGGTATAAAGCCCCCTTTTTGATAGTCCTGCCGCAGAAAAAGGCCGATCAGCTCAGCGTTTGTTGAGATCGTCTCGTTAAAGGTCACGTGGCGGGTACCCAGAAGAAATCCGTTGCGCACAATCAAAACCGTGATCACCGAACGCTCCGGTTCGCGGGCAAGACCAATGACGTCCCGGTCTTTGAAATCAGTGGTCACAGCGACTTGTTTTTCAAGCGTTTTTTGAAGATATATCATTTTATCACGCAGTGCGGCCGCCCTTTCGTAGGCCTGATTTTCAGCCGCGCGGGCCATTTCTTTTTTGATCTTTTTTACTAATTCCGGTGTACGCCCCTTCAGAAAAAGGATGACCTCTTTGACGACATCATCGTAGGTCTCCTTGGAAACCTCTAAGCAGCAGGGGGCCAGGCATGCATCCATCTGGTGGTTGAGGCAGGGTCGGTTTCGTTTGCGAAACTCTCTGGTCTTGCACTTCCGCAGCTTAAAGGTCCGATGAATGATCTTGAGCGTCTGGCGCACGGCGAAGGCCGAAGCAAAGGGGCCGAAGTAAAGCGCCCCGTCGTTTTTGATTTTGCGCACAATGTCCAGGGAGGGATAAAGATTGTTGATATCCAGACGCAGCGAAGGGTAGCGTTTGTCGTCCCTGAAGGTCACATTATAGCGGGGCCGGTGGCGTTTGATGAGGTTGGCTTCAAGGATCAGGGCTTCTTTTTCAGTCTCGGTGACGATGGTCTCGAAGGTATCGATTTTTTTGACGAGGACACGGGTCTTGATGCCGATATCGCCATGTTCCGTAAAATAGGACGAAAGTCTCTTTTTCAGATTTTGCGCCTTACCGACATATATAACCTCGCCCCGGGTGCCCTTCATCAAATAAACACCCGGCTTAGACGTGACGCTGGAGAGTTTTTCAACTAAATCTGAATGCTTATTATTCATGCTTGAACTTTTAAATTAATCACAGATCCACCTGTCATGTAAAAACCATCAACTCCCTTAGATCTTTAATCTGGTCACGAAGTTCGACCGCCCGTTCAAATTCCAGATCTTTGGCTGCCTGTTGCATCTCTTTTTCGAGCTTGTCGACCATCTTGTCCAGATTGTCGAATGTTTCGTATGCGGCGACGGGTTCGGCCACCTGAGGGGTCACATAATCGGCTTCGTGGATCGATTCAAAGATGGTGCGGATATCTTTTTCGATAGTGGCGGGTGTTATATTGTGCTTTGCATTATACGCTTTCTGAATTTCCCGGCGTCGGGAGGTTTCATCGATGGCCAGCCGCATGGCTTTTGTGATGTAATCGGCATACATGATCACCTTGCCCCGCACATTGCGGGACGCCCGGCCGCAGGTTTGAATCAGCGAGCGCGCAGAACGGAGAAACCCTTCTTTATCGGCGTCCAGGATGGCCACCAGAGAGACTTCCGGGATGTCCAGTCCTTCCCGTAGCAGATTTATTCCCACCAGAACATCGAATTTTGCCAGGCGCAGATCTCGGATTATGTCCATCCTTTCCAAGGTCTTAATATCCGAGTGCAAATAGCGCACCCGCACACCCAAATCGGTATAATATTCGGACAGATCTTCGGCCATCGCCTTTGTCAGGGTGGTTACCAGCACGCGCTCGTTTCTATCGGCACAATTGCGGATTTCTTCAAAAAGATTATCCACCTGATTCTCGGCATTGCGCACCTCGATGGCCGGATCGATCAATCCGGTGGGTCTTACGATTTGCTCCGCCGGAACTCGGTTGCCTTTATCCAACTCATATTCGGCCGGCGTAGCAGATACATAAATGGTTTGCCCCTTTTTTTGTTCGAACTCTTCAAACTGAAGCGGCCGGTTGTCCAAAGCCGAAGGGAGTCGGAAACCGTATTCAACCAGAGTCGTTTTGCGGGACCGGTCTCCGCGGTACATTCCGCCCAGTTGGGGGACCGTAATATGGCTTTCGTCGATAAAGACCAGGTAATCGTCTGGAAAATAATCGAGCAAAGTGGGGGGCGGTTCCCCGGGTGCCCGTCCCGTCAAATGGCGCGAATAGTTTTCAATGCCGTTGCAATAGCCCAGTTCCTGCATCATTTCCAAATCAAAGTGAGCCCGCTCTTCAACGCGCTGGGCTTCAATCAGTTGGTGTTCGTTTCTGAAATATTCGACCCGTTCTTTTAATTCCTCCACAATTCCGGCAATTGCCTTTTCGCGGGTACCGAGTTTGGTCACATAATGGCTGGCCGGGAAGATGGTGATACTTTTGAGTTCCCTGAGGGCTTTCCCCCGCAGCGGATCGATTTCGGAAATCCGTTCGATCTCATCGCCAAAGAATTCCACGCGGATGGCCTTTTTGTCTTCATAAGCCGGAAAGATGTCGACCCGATCGCCCCGTACCCTGAAAACGCCCCTATGAAAATCGTAGTCATTGCGTTCATAGTGCATCGAAACCAGATCGAACAGCAGTTTTTCGCGTGAAAATTCCTCATCGCTTTCGATATCGATGCGCATGAACAGATAATCCTCCGGAGCACCGATACCGAAAATACAGGAAACGCTGGCCACCACGATTACATCCCTTCGGGTAAGGACCGACCGGGTGGCTGAATGCCGCAAGCGGTCGATCATTTCATTGATGGAAGAGTCTTTTTCGATATACGTGTCGGAGGTAGGAATGTAGGCTTCGGGCTGAAAATAATCATAATAACTGACAAAGTATTCGACGGCGTTTTCAGGAAAAAGGTAGGAAAATTCGGAGTAGAGTTGAGCCGCCAGGGTTTTGTTGGGTGCAATCACCAGCGTCGGCAGGTTGGCGGCAGCGATGACATGCGCCATGGCAAAGGTTTTCCCCGACCCGGTTACACCCAAAAGGACCTGGTCGCGCTTGTGCTCCCGGATGCCTTTATTCAGTTTCCTAATGGCCTTGGGCTGGTCCCCCGTCGGCTTGAAATCCGATACGATTTTAAATTTGGACACTAATTGATTTTCCAGATGGTCCCTTCCGCCCTGTCTTCTAGGGTGACATTCATCGCCGCCAACTCATCGCGAATCTGGTCTGCCCGGGCCCAGTCTCCGGTTTTTCGGGCCTCGTTCCGCGCCTGGATCATCTTGTCGACGCGTTCCTTGTCGAGATCTTGTTTCTTGAGACCGGATTCTTTTTTCTCTTTAAAATAGGTCTGATGTGGCTCCCGCAGTATTCCGAGTATCTCCCCGATGTTATGAATATCGATCCAGTTCGATTTGAGGGTTTCGCCAATCTGGGCCGGAATCGTTTCGGGGTGCTGATCAAGAAGTCGGTTGGCACTTCGAACCGCCTCGAAAAGAATACCGATGCCCCCGGCGGTATTGAAATCATCGTCCATGATCTCACAAAATCGAGTCCAGTAGTCACCGGATTTATTTTGACTGATTTCTTTTGAAATGAAAAGGGTATCTTCGATCCTGTTCAACAATGCATAGAGCTTATCAAGGCTCGTAGCGGCTTCTTTCATGTTCTGTTCGGAAAAATCGATGGGGCTGCGGTAGTGATTTGAAAGCAGAAACAGGCGTACGGCTTCGGGGTGATACTGTTTGATCACATCTTTAATCAGCAGAAAATTTCCAAGAGATTTGGACATTTTTTCCTGATCTATATTTACGAATCCATTGTGAATCCAGTATTTCACAAATGATTTTCCGGATGCCCCTTCGGATTGGGCAATTTCGTTTTCATGGTGCGGGAAGGCCAGGTCCTTCCCCCCCCCATGAATATCAAAAGTTTCGCCCAGGTACTCGGCGCTCATGGCCGAGCATTCGATGTGCCAGCCCGGTCGCCCTTTGCCCCAGGGGCTATCCCAGGCCGGTTCACCGGGTTTGGCTGATTTCCACAAGGCAAAATCGTATGGATTGTGTTTGCGCTCATCCACACCGACTCTGGCGCCGGCTTCCAGGTCTTCCAGTTTACGACCGGAAAGCTTGCCGTATCCGTCGAATTTTTCGACCCGGTAGTATACATCTCCGTTGATCTGGTATGCGAAACCCTGTTCCGTGAGTCGCCGGATTATGTCGATCATCTGATCGATGTGGTGCGTGGCGCGCGGTTCAATGGTAGCCCTTTCCACATTCAGCGCGTCCATGTCTTCGTAGAATTCGGCAATATACTTATCTGTGATTTCCTTGGGGTCGACGCCCAAGGCATTGGCGCGATTGATGATTTTGTCATCCACATCGGTAAAATTTCTGACATATGTAACATCGTAATCTTTGGATTTAAGATAGCCGAAAATAATATCAAATACCACTACCGACCGGGCGTGGCCGATGTGTGAGGAGTCGTACACGGTCGGTCCGCACACATACATGCGCACCTTCCCAGGCGTAAGCGGCTCAAAGATTTCTTTTTTTCTCGTCAACGTATTATAAACACGCAGAGGCATAATTTATTTCCTATCTGTCATTATCGATTATTTTAAAAGCACGACCGCCATCGCGGCGATCCCCTCCCCTTTTCCAATCACCCCCAGACCTTCGGTGGTGGTCGCCTTGATATTGACGCGCTTCGGGTCAAGCTGAACGGCTTGAGCCAGGTTGGCTTCCATTTCGGCTTTGTGTTCAAAAAGCTTGGGGCGTTCGGCCAAAACAGTGGCGTCTATATTTTCAATTTCAAAGCCCTCCCCTTTTACCATTGCAACCGTTTTTTGGAGAAGGGAAATGCTGTTAATGTTTTTGTATTTCGGGTCGCTGTCCGGAAAATGAGTTCCGATATCTCCCAGGGAGGCAGCTCCCAGAAGCGCATCGCATACGGCATGCACCAGCACATCTGCATCCGAGTGTCCCTGAAGTCCCATTTTAAATGGAATTATCACGCCACCCAAAATGAGCTTCCGCCCTTCCGCCATTCGATGCACATCGTATCCAATGCCAACCCGCATATACTCACCCGTCTATTTTATTCTATCATATCATATTCCATAAAGATTCCATATCCATAAATTTCACTTTGACTGTCCTACACCAAGCGCGAAACGTCCTCGGCAACCTTGGGATAATCATCCGTCAGGGCAGCGTCATGACCCGGGAAAATCAACTCGATTGATGAGGCTTTGGCTCGAATCTTGTCGTAGCTTTTCATCCAGGCGATCATATCGGTGATAATGGCGCTGGGAATGTCAGTCTGGTAACTGGAGAAGAGATGGGCTGCATCCGATCCGATGATGGCCGTCCCCTTCTCCGTGTTTACGGCCACGGCCTGAAGTCCGACAGTTTGTCCCGGACATAACAACACTTCGATGCCCGGCATAATGGTCTGGTCCCCCTGGATGAGTTGCAGCCGTTGCGTTCCCTCCAGGCCTGCCAAATAACGATTGCCGACCGGATCGGTGACATGCCGGAAAGGGGCCCGCCTGGCCATGGGGTCATTTATCCAGAAGTTGAACTCTTTTTCCTGGACCAAAACCTTGGCTTTGGGGAACAATTCAATCCCGCTGATGTGGTCGAAGTGGATGTGGGTCGCCACGACATGTTTCACCTCTTCGGCCACAACACCGATTCTTTTTAAAACTTCGGTCGGGTTGACGTAATTGTCCAAGTTGCGCTCACGAGCCAATTCGGGCGCACAGCCGCAATCCACTACGATGGTTTCACCCCCGCCGCGAATGACAAAAAAGTAATAATTGATCTTAACAGTCTTGTCCATATCATGGAACCAATTCATCATCGGTGCCGGTCGGGTAAAGGGGCCGGCATATTTCAAGGCATAGATTTCGTAAATGGGTGCATCCATTGTTTGTGCTCCTTTCTTGATGACG
>CAZNFS010000064.1:12810-15548 GCA_964572695.1 uncultured Desulfobacteraceae bacterium | reverse complement strand
CTAAATAAAAAGGGGAGCCGCATTTGCCGGCTCCCCTTTTTTTACTTTATCATATCGCTTTATTTCTTGTCGTCACCCGTCGCCGCTCCGTGTAGTTTTATTTCCACTTTCTCGGTTAAGCCTTCGTAATACCCCCGCAGGATTTCAAGAACCTCATCCCGTCCGAAATGATCCGGAATCTCACCGGCTTCGGAAAGCATTTTGCGCAGCATGGTTCCGGAAAGGAGCACACGATCTTCCTTGGCATGCGGACAGGTTCGCAACGACGCCATACCGTCACATTTGAAGCAGTAAAACGTCCAGTCGATCTTTAAGGGTCTACACAGAAGCGCCTTGCCCGGTTCCTCGGGGCTCGGAATTTTATTAAATATGGTCTGGGCTTCAAACATGCCATAAAAGTCACCCACGCCGGCATGGTCACGGCCGATGATCATGCGTGAGCAGCCGTAATTCTGACGGAAGGTGGCATGCAAGAGACCTTCGCGGGGCCCGGCATAACGCATATCAAGGGGATAACCGCCCTGCAGGACCTTGTCTTCCACAAAGTAATTCTTTACCAGAGCGTCGATGCATTTGACCCGGGTGTCGGCCGGAATGTCACCTGGTTTCAAATTGCCGACCAATGAATGGATATAAACACCATCACAGACTTCTACGGCAATTTTGCACAGGTATTCATGCGATCGATGCATCGGATTTCGAAGCTGAAGGGCTGCGACTTCGCTCCATCCCCGCTCTTCGAAAATCCGGCGGGATTCTTCGGGGCGCATGTAAATGCCGGCATAGCGTGTCGGATATTCACCTTCGCTCAGCACCTTGACCGGGCCGGCCAGATTGAAGGCTTGCTGCTGCATGACCATCTGCACGCCGGGGTGGTCATCTTGCGCGACCTTCCAGAATGCTTCGACGCTGGCAGTGCCTTCACCCATAAAAATCTTTTCGCACTCATAGCGTTTATCCGCTTCGGTCATCTCATATTTTTCGGTGACTTGCATGGTCGCCATGATTTCATCGTTTTCCGCATCATAGAGTGCAACCTCATCGCCGATATTAATGCTGTCGGCATCCTCTTGTGAAGCGTCAAACGTGACCGGGACAGGCCAGAATGTTCCATCTGCCGTTAAGAATTCATCGCATACCCGTTTCCAATCGGCCTTAGTCATAAATCCGGTTAAAGGGCTGAATCCCCCGATCCCGATCATAATCAGATCGCCCTTTACACGCGGTGATATGGCTATCTTTTTAAGACCTTGCGCCTTTTCCTTTTCGGTCTCCAAGGCCGCCCCTTCCAGAAGGCAGCAGGTTAGACCCTTTCCCCCATGGGGTGGTACTAAATTACCCATTTCTTTAATCTCCTTTCATATAGATTTATCTATTTTAGCGCCATTCTTGCGCTTTCATCCTTCCCAAAAAACCAAAGGAATCTACCTATTAGGGAATTTCTATTTTGTCAAGGTTAATTCAGTACGAGCCTTTACCTTAAACAGATTTTTTTTTAATTTACAAAAGTGAAACTCAAGACTAGGTTGACATCTTTGATTCTTATGCTTATATCAGATACTTTCACAAACTTGTTCAATGAAAGGAATTGATGATGGCCGAAAACGTGATGGAAGTTAACGACAACAGTTTTGATGCCGAAATATTGCATGCCGAAATGCCGGTGTTAGTCGACTTTTGGGCCCCCTGGTGCGGGCCGTGCAAGGCGATTGCCCCGGTCGTTCAGGAACTTGCTGAGACTTTTGGAGATAAAATCAAATTTGCCAAATGCAATGTGGACGACAATCCCGTAACCCCTGGAAAGTTTGGTATTCGCGCGATTCCAACCCTGATTTTGTTTAAAGGTGGCGATGTCGTGGATCAGATTACCGGCATGGTCGCCAAATCAAAGCTCGAAGAAGCCATCCAATCGGCTCTTTAAAAAACAGCCACATGAATATTGTTGATTATGATCTTGTCATCCTCGGCGGTGGACCAGCCGGAGATGTGCGCAATACCCGATTGCGCCAGATTGCCACCGACGTTGGCGATGCGGCTAACGCCGCCTATTCGGCTCAACATTATATTGAAAGCATTTAAAAAATGAAGCGATGTCTGACCTTAGGTTTAATTTGCCTCTTGATGAACACAGGCTGTGCCTCGTTTGACAAATGGTTCGGAAAAGATGTCGAAAAAACGGCCTACGAACTGGCCATTGAGGGAATGGATGAATTTGAAAGGGGGAGATTCCGCAAATCAATCGAACTGTTTGAAAAATTGAAGGACTGGTACCCGTTCAGCAAATATGCCATTCTGGCCGAACTGAAGATTGCTGATGCGCATTATGATTTGCAGGAATATGCCGAGGCTGTGATGGCCTATGAGGAGTTTGAAAACCTTCATCCCCGTAATGAAGCCATACCTTATACGATCTATCAAATCGGCATTTGTTATTTCGAACAGGTTGATACCGTTGATCGTGATCAGGCGGCTACCAAGGAGGCACTTTCGACGTTTCGACGTTTGGTAAAGCAATTCCCGAATGATTCTTATGCCAACCTGGCGAGGGCTAAAATTCGAACATGCTTAAAAAGCCTTGCCGCAAACGAATTTCATATCGGATTATACTACTTTAAAACCAAACACTACGAGGGTGCCTTAAACCGTTTCAAATCGGTCATCGCCAATTATCCGGATGCCGGAGTTCACTATCAGGCGCTTCAGTATGTTGCCCGGTGCGAAAAATTGTTACAAAAAGC
>CAZNFS010000064.1:0-12800 GCA_964572695.1 uncultured Desulfobacteraceae bacterium | reverse complement strand
TCCGAAAAAAAAATAAAGAGAACATTTACTATTTTTCAGGAGATATAACCATGGCTAAAATGTGTGAGATCTGTGGTAAAAAACCACTTGTGGGAAATAATGTGAGCCACGCCCATAATTTGACCAAGCGCCGCTTTAATCCTAACCTGCAGAGCGTGCGAGCGAATTATGACGGCCGCGTTCAAAAGATGATGGTATGTACCAATTGTATTAAGTCAGGTCGGGTCATCAAAGCACCCTAATATTGAAAAACCCCAGCACCAAAAAACAAATGGTTCGACAGGCTCACCACCCTGAGCCAAGTCGAAGGGCAATATCCAAATTCCAAACCCCAATGACCCAACGTTTTGAAGCGCAACAGCGAGTGCTAACCCTGGGGCTTGCTGCGGGGAGTTTCAATTTGATTGATTGTATTTTGAGATTTGTTTGGGATTTGAGTTTTGTGATTTGGGATTTAAATTGAGACCCTTCTGACGTCCAGCACATGTTTGACTTTTTTGAGGGCCGACAACACCTGCTTCAAATGACCGGTATCGTCCACCGCTAAAGTAAATAGACTATCAACCGTCTTGTTTTCGTCGGTTTTTGTGTTAGCACTCAGAATATTGGCCCCCTGCTGGCTGATGGTTGCGGCAACGTCGGCCAGGAGCCCCACCCGGTCATAGGAGCGTACCTGAATCTTGACCGGATAGGTTTCGCCAAACTGGGTGTCCCATTCGACGTCGATCTGCCTCTCTGGGCTCATTTTCATGGCATTTACGCAACTGGCCCGATGAACGGTAACCCCATAACCACGTGTAATATATCCGGTGATTGAATCCCCCGCGACCGGCTGGCAGCATTTCCCGAAGCGAATCAAAATGTCGTCAACCCCTTTAACGGTTACGCCCGTTCCGCTCTTTCTCTTTTTGACCCGGCCAATGATCTTATTGAAAATCGATTCATTTTCGTCCCCGGTATCAGATTTGGGAATTATTTTCCTTACCACCTGAAGGGGCGTTATTTTACCATAACCGACATTGGCCAAAAGACCTTCAAGATTTTTAAACCCGAAATGAGCCACGGCATTTTCTATTTCTGCCGATTTGGAAAGCGTATGAAAATTTAAACGATACTTCTGGAACGCTTTCTCGCACATCTCTCGGCCTAAAATAATGCTCCGTTCCATTTCCTGGGTTTTAATCCATTGCCGGATCCGCGATCGTGCTTTGACGGTTTTAACAAAATTAAGCCAATCCTTGCTGGGGTTATGCCCTTTGGCGGTTATAACTTCGACGCTGTTACCGGTTTGCAATTCATATTTTAACGGAACCATTCTCCCGTTGACCTTGGCCCCAACACACTGGTTACCCACCTCTGTGTGGATCAGGTAAGCAAAATCTACCGGCGTGGCGCCTTTGGGCAGGGTTTTGATTTCGCCCCGGGGGGTAAAAACATAGACTTCATCCGGAAACAAATCGATGCGGACATTTTCAAGAAACTCATTGGGATCGGGAAAATTTTCCTGCGTTTCGACCAGATTTTGGATCCAGGCAAACTTCTGGCTCACATTTTCATCGACCGGTTTGTGCTCTTTATATCCCCAGTGTGCCGCTATTCCCGCTTTGGCAACCGTATCCATATCTTTAGTTCGGATTTGGATTTCAATTCTTTCGCCATAGGGCCCGATGACCGTGGTATGCAGCGCTTGATACATATTGGGTTTGGGAACACCGATATAATCTTTAAACTTTTTAGGGATCGGTTTCCATAAGGCATGAATGACCCCCAAAGCCTCGTAGCATTGGGGAATGGTATCGAGAATGATTCTAAAGGCGATAATATCGTATACATCTTCAAAAGGTAAGTTTTGGGCCATCATCTTCTGGTAGATACTGTTAAAATGTTTGTACCGCCCCAAAACTTCTCCTTTGAGATTAGTCGCATCCATATGATTCTGAATTAAACCTTTGACGGTTTCGATATATCGTTCGCCTTCCTTTTTATCTTTAGTGACCCAGTTTTCTATTTCGGCATATTCATTCGGTTGAAGATATAGAAAGGAGATGTCTTCGAGTTCTTTTTTCATCCAATAGATACCGAGCCGCCCGGAAATGGGGGCATAAATATCCTGTGTTTCCTGGGCGATTTCGATCCGTTTGGCTTCTTTGTGAAATTTGAGGGTTCGCATGTTGTGCAGTCTGTCGGCCAACTTGATCAGAATGACGCGAATGTCATCGGCCATGGCCAGAATCATTTTACGAATGCTTTCAGCCTGTCGCTCCTGGGAACTATTAAACGGAAGAATGCTCAACTTGGTCACACCGGCTACGATATGACTGATCTCTTTGCCAAAGACCGCTTCCAGTTCCTCTTCGGTCACATGCGTATCCTCAATCACATCATGCAAAAGACCGGCTGAAATGCTTTCGATATCGAGGTTCATATCCGCCAGAATATAGGCGACCTCAAGGGGATGGGAAAGATACGGCTCGCCTGAGAGCCGGACTTGTCCGTCGTGAACCTGAGCCGAATAAATATAGACCCGCCGAATGGTTTCAAGATCCGCTTCCGGATAATAATCCGTTATCTTATCGGTAATGTCATTGATTCGGATCATCTTCGATATCAATACGCCTTGGCGAATACCACCGTCGTATGGCTTGGACGACCGCAGTCAATACAGGCGCCCTTCTCTTTTCGGTTATCAAGCGGGATGCTGCGGATGGTGACTTTCAGGGCCTCTTTTATCTTCATTTCACAGGCCTCAGATCCGCACCAGTGGGCCGTGACAAAACCGCCATGGATTTCCGGTTTAGCGGTATTTCTGGGAGTAAAAAAGGTATAAAATTCACCTTTGTCGCTAATGTTGTGACTATGTGCTTTTTTAAAATCCCTGGCGCGCGCATAAATTGATTGCTGAACTTCATCCAGCATGTGAATCACTTCAGCCACAAACTGGTCTCTGGGAATTGACGTCTTATCGCGATGCGGCTGGTCCCGCCGGCCCACAAAAACCGAATTTTGGGCCAGATCTTTGGGCCCGATTTCAACCCGCAAAGGAATCCCTTTCTTGATCCAATCCCAGCCCCTGGCACCCCCGATATCGCGGTCATCAATTTCAACCTTTAGGGATTGATGGGCATATGTTTTTGCCCTCAGCTCCTTGGCCAGGCGTTCCACAAAATCCATAATCTTGGGACGCTCGTTTTCTTTTCGGACAATCGGCAGCAGCACCAGGTGGGCCGGGGATATTTTGGGAGGGAGGATCAGTCCGTCGTCATCCCCGTGGGTCATAATCAAACCCCCGATGAGTCGGGTGGATGAGCCCCAGGACGTCGTCCAGGCATATTCTTCTTTTTCTTCCGCCGTCTGAAATTTTATTTCAGAAGCGCGGGCAAAGTTTTGACCTAAAAAATGAGATGTCCCCGCCTGAAGTGCCTTACGATCCTGCATCATGGCTTCAATACAAATCGTTTCCACGGCCCCGGGAAACCGCTCAAGCGGTGTTTTGCTTCCTTTGATCACCGGCATGGCCAGGTAATCTTCGGCCAGCTGCGCGTACACATCCAACATTTGTTGCGTTCGCTCCTGGGCCTCCTCGGCACGGGCATGCGCGGTGTGCCCCTCTTGCCAAAGAAATTCACTTGTTCGCAAAAAAATCCGTGTCCGCATCTCCCAGCGGACGACATTGGCCCACTGGTTGATCAGCAGTGGCAGATCCCGGTAACTACTCACCCATTTGGAAAAAGAGGCCCCGATAATTGTCTCCGATGTGGGACGGACCACCAAAGGCTCTTGCAGCTTGCCATCCGGAACAAGGCCGCCATCGCTCCCTTTGCTGAGTCGATGATGCGTTACGACGGCGCATTCTTTGGCAAAGCCTTCGACATGCTCCGCTTCTTTTTCAAGAAAACTCAAAGGTATAAAAAGGGGGAAATAGGCATTTCTAACACCGGTGGCTTTAAACATATCATCCAGCACACGCACAATGTTTTCCCAAAGGGCATATCCCCATGGTTTGATCACCATACAGCCCCTCACCGGGGACCGTTCGGCCATATCCGATGCACTGACCACCTGTTGATACCACTCGGGATAATCTTCCTCTCTAGTCGGTGAAATCGCAGTCTGTAATTGTTTCGCCATGCTTCCAAAACCTCTTTCTTTTAAATTACCCGTTTATCGGTTCTATGGTTCCCAGTTCAAAGGTTCAGTTGGTAAAGAACGCTGAACCTTTGAACCCTGAACCCGTGAACGGTTACGCTAGCGCTTTTTTAGCGCTTCATGTGCTTCAATTTCCTGTAGCAGCACATCGACCAGTTTTTCTTGCGGGAACTTCTTGTTGACTTTGCCCTTTTTGAACAGGATCCCGGTTCCATCTCCTCCGGCAATCCCGATATCGGCCTCTTTGGCTTCTCCGGGCCCGTTTACCACACACCCCATAATCGCCAGCTTTATCGGTTCGGTTTTATTGATCAGCGCCTCTTCGATACGGGCGACAATATTGAACAGATCAATATTGCAGCGTCCACAGGTGGGACAGGCGATAATTTCAGGTCCTCTGTGCCGGATACCGAAGGCTCTCAGTATTTCATATCCGACTCGGACCTCCTCTACCGGATCGCGGGTTAGAGAGACACGCAGCGTATCCCCTATCCCTTCTGCCAGCAGCATCCCGATGCCTAGGGCCGACTTGACAATCCCCGCATACAGTGATCCGGCTTCGGTCACTCCCAAATGCACCGGAACATCAGATTGAGCCGCCAGCTGTCGATAGGCCGCGAGGGTACGCGGGACATCCGAGGCCTTCAAAGAAACTTTGATGGCCTCAAAGTCAAATGATCGGACTTTTTCGATGTTGCGCAGTGCACTGGCCACCATCGCTTCTGCGCTGGCGCCCCCGTATTTTTTAAGCAGATCTTTTTCCAGCGATCCGGCGTTTACACCGATACGGATCGGAATGCCGTGTGCCTTGGCACACGCCAGCACCGCTTTGACTTTTTGGGTTCCACCAATGTTGCCGGGATTGATACGCAGGCCATCCGCACCGGCCTCCGCTGCAGCAATGGCCAATCGATGGTCAAAGTGAATATCGGCTATCAGAGGTATCGAAATCTTTTTTTTAATTGCCGCAATGGCTTCCGCTGCAGCCTGATCCGGAACCGCGACACGCACGATCTCACATCCCGCCTTTTCCAGGCGTTTGATCTGGGAGACGGTTGCGGTCACATCGTGGGTGAAGGTATTGGTCATGGATTGCACCGTTATGGGTGCATCTCCCCCGACCTTTACAGCTCCAATTTTGATGGTTCGGGTTGTTCTGCGTTTAATCGGAACGGTCATATCTAAACTGTCTATAAAACTTCAGCAGCCCCTTTCAGGATCGGCGGTATTAAGCCTTCTCGGTGCCCTAAGTCTTATAATCTATACTTTAAAATATAAGTAAAAACAATTGCAAAACAAACGCAGCCGCTGATCTTTCCGGGATTGACAATTAACCTGACACGCATTAAAAAACAAAATGAATCAATTGAAAGGATGGTGAATATGTCTTTAAAAAGCAAAAACGGCGGTGCCCCGCAAAACCCGCCGCCCGATCTCAAGGACAATCCATTGGCAGCCCGCCTTTTGGAAAGTGCGTCCGACAATGAACTTCCGTGTGCCCGGGCATTTGAAATTGAGAAGGAGACAAGCGCCTCTCCTGAAGAAATTGGCCGAACGCTCGATCTTTGCGGTGTAAGAATAAGCAAATGTCAGTTAGGTCTTTTTGGTTACGTTCCCCACAAGAAGACCGTCAAACCCAAATCGTCTCAGGATGCGCGAATCGAAGCGGCCATTGGCAACGGCCTTGCGGATGAACGGCTGCCGTGCAGGATCGCGTGGGATATTGCCTCGCAGTTTAATGTACCCAAAATGTCAGTCAGCAATGCCTGTGAAGCCATGGGCATCAAAATCAAACCGTGCCAACTCGGGGCCTTCTAGGAAACTACCCCAGTCTCGCAAATGGATTGGATTGCTTCTCGCTGCCGATGGTCGTCTCAGGCCCATGGCCGGTTAAGACGCGCGTATCGTCTGCGAGCCGGAATAACTTCTCACGGATGCTCGCTATGAGGGTTTCAAAATTGCCGCCCTCAAAATCGGTACGTCCAATCGATCCGGCAAACAATGTATCGCCAACGAAAACACAATCA
Organism: uncultured Desulfobacteraceae bacterium; assembly: GCA_964572695.1. Classification (GTDB taxonomy): domain Bacteria; phylum Desulfobacterota; class Desulfobacteria; order Desulfobacterales; family CAZHA01; genus CAZHAH01. Next base: position 6,627 of record CAZNFS010000064.1, on the reverse strand, counting down.
TCGGCGTAAAATGAAATGCCCCCCTGCGTGTGTCCCGGGGTATGAATAACCTTTAACGACAGATTCCCGAAGTTGATAATGTCCCCCTCTTCCGCCGTTTGATCCGGGGGCGGGGAGTCATCTGCTGCAAGTCCCCACATGGTAGCAGTGTCACTGATTTGACTTAACATGGGGGCATCAAGCGCATGGATTATCAAATCGGCACCGGTTGCATCTTTCATTTTTTTATTGGCCGCCACATGATCAAAATGGCCATGGGTATTGAGGATATACTTTACTTTTAATTTGGATTCGGCCAGGCTCAACAGAATCCGATCCGCCTCATCTCCGGGATCGATTACAACCGCTTCGTGAGTATCTTCGCAACCGGCAATAAAACAATTCGCCATAATTGGGCCCACAGCCAAACTTTTTACAATCAAATTCGCCTCCTTTACTTTCGAGCAGGATAACCTTGGCTCCCGCCTTGCGATTTGCTTAAGTGTTCTTTCTGTTTCTCAACTTTAATCAGACCGTCGTCTTTTTCCATGGCCTGATGAATGCTGTCCAAAATGCCGTTAATAAAAGCGCCCGACTCCTCCGTTCCGAATTTCTTGCCCACATCAATCGCCTCATTAATCGAGACCTTGGGTGGAATATCGTCACAATAGAGGAGTTCGTAAACGGCAATCCGCATGACATTGCGGTCCACACTCGACATCCGATTCATTTTCCAGTTATCTGAAAAACTTTCGATCACGGTGTCGATTTCAGCTTTACTCCGGATGACACCGTTGATCAACTTGGAAAAAAAAGGATAAACCGATTCGGAAGGGGTAAAGCAATTGCAGAAGAGTTCAACCATTTCAGGAGACATGCTCCTGCTCATGTCCATAAAAAAGAGCACTTGCATGGCACATTCTCTTGACTTTCGGCGAACCCCCATTATTTAGCCCTGGTCGATTTCCTGAACCAAATTTGCCATTTCAACCGCTGCCATTGCCGCACTCCAACCCTTATTACCGGATTTGGCCCCGGCGCGTTCAATGGCCTGCTCAAGCGTGTCGGTGGTTAAAATGCCAAAAATTATCGGGATATCGGATTCAACGCTGACCTGTGACACCCCTTTCGAGACTTCCGCACTCACGTAATCAAAATGAGGGGTCGCACCGCGAATAACCGCGCCGAGACAGATAACACCATCATACCCGCTCTTGCGGGCCATTTTTTTAGCCACCAAGGGGATCTCGAAAGCGCCCGGCACTTTGACAATAACGATATCCGTCTCGTTCACACCGCAGCGGACTAAAGCGTCAACAGCACCATCTAAAAGCCGGCCCGTGATGAAATCATTAAACCGGCTTACGATGATGGCAAATTTTTTCCCTTCTCCAAGTAACTTGCCTTCTAAAATGTTCGCCATTTGCATTCCCCCCATTCACATTTTTTATTAAGGAACGGCGTCAATATTGAGCAGATGCCCCATTTTGAGTTTTTTACACTCGAGATAGCATTTATTGTGCTGGTTGGGACTGGTTTCAACCTGGACCTGGTCTACAATGGCAAGCCCGTAACCTTCCAAGCCGACCATTTTTTTGGGGTTATTGGTCATAAGCTTCATTTTGCGTACACCGAGATCCACCAGGATTTGGGCGCCAATGCCATAATTTCTCATGTCGGGTTTGAAACCAAGCTTTTCGTTGGCTTCAACCGTATCGAAACCCTGGTCCTGCAGGGCATAGGCCCTTATTTTATTAACCAGACCGATTCCTCTTCCTTCTTGACGGATATACAGCAAAACACCTGCTCCCGCTTCATTGATCATGGCCAGGGATTGATGCAGCTGTTCACCACAGTCACATCGCATGGATCCGAAAATATCGCCGGTCAGACATTCAGAATGAACGCGCACCAGTACCGGCCGCTCGGAATCGATTTCACCTTTAACCATGGCAATATGCAGCAGATTATCGACATCGTTTTCATACACAACGGCCTTGAATTCACCTGCCGCTGCGGTTGGAATCATCGTCTCGGCGGCCCGATGGACAAAGGCTTCGGTCCGCATGCGGTATTCAATCAGATCGGCAATCGTACAGATCCCGATGCCGTGTTTTTGGCTGAATTTCTCAAGGGCCGGCATTCGGGCCATCGTACCGTCTTCATCCATAATCTCACAAATGACTCCCGTCCACCTTAATCCCGCCATACGCGCCAAATCGACCGAGCCCTCCGTCTGTCCGGCGCGTACAATCACACCGCCATCCTTGGCCCGTAAAGGGAAGATATGACCCGGTCTTACCAGATCGCTTGGTTTGGCATCGCTTGCAATCGCCGCGTGAACGGTTGTCGCCCGGTCGGCGGCTGAAATACCAGTAGTCACACCGCATCGCGCTTCTATTGAAACGGTAAATCCGGTTTGAAAAGCGGACGTGTTGTTTTTCACCATCGGGGGCAGATCAAGCGAATCGATTTTTTCACCTGTCATGGATAAACAAATCAACCCGCGACCATATTTGGCCATGAAGTTAATGGCTTCCGGTGTAATCTTTTCGGCCGCCATGGTAAGGTCGCCTTCGTTTTCACGATCTTCATCGTCAACCAGGATGACCATGTGACCGGCTCTGATTTCTTTAATGGCCTCTTCGGTTGAAATAAGTGGCATTAGTTCATTTCTCCTTTGCTACCGATATAGTTAAAAAAGCGTATCGTTCTGATACACTTTCGATGCATTTCATTCTTCAATGGTTTAATCAAGATCCCAATCGCTTAAAGAAATCCGGATTTGGCCAAAAGGTTCATATCCAAACCGGATCCGGCTGTTTCTTGCCGGTCTCCGGTTGCAGGGTCTGATTTTAGAAACCGTTCCACGTATTTTCCGATCATATCGGTCTCGATGTTCACCCACTCACGCTCTTTCTTCAACCCAATCGTCGCCAATTTGGCCGTATGCGGAATAATGCTCACCTCAAAACGGCTTCCCTGACAACCATTGACCGTCAGGCTGGTGCCGTCGACAGCAATGGACCCTTTGGGGATGATGTATTTTGAAAATTGCACCGGTATTTCAATTGAAATCAGGATCACGTTTGCAGTGGCTTTTCTCAAAGCGATCCGGCCGAGTCCGTCAATATGCCCTGAAACCAGATGCCCTCCCAGACGATCAGAAAGGCGCAGAGCCCGTTCCAGATTCACCCTTTCTCCGATTTTAGCCGTCCCCATTGTCGTCTTGGCAAGCGTTTCCGGCGATGCATCCGCCGCAAACAACCGGTCTTTGATCCTGACGACCGTCAGGCACACACCACTGACGGCGATACTGTCGCCGATTTTCGTCTGCTCAAGCCCAAAATCAGTCTTAAAAGTAAACGTTTTCCCTCGTGCAGATGACTCAATTCCAGCGACAGTGCCGAGTCCTTCGATGATTCCGGTAAACATAAGCGGATTTTATTAATCTATTATACGTTATGCACCCCTGCTGTGTTGTCAACATACCCTTCAACCATAATATCTTGACCGAATTTTCGTACCCGCACATCTTTGATCTTTAGCGATTGGTCGATAGAATCTGGCCCCGGGCCTTTGGTTATCGGATAACCGTCATCACCGCCTAAAATCTTGGGGGCGTAAAAAAATACAATTTTATCAACGATCCCCGCCCGAAAGACTGAACCGATGACACGGCTTCCGCCTTCGATCATGAGACATGTGATCCCCATGCCCCCGAGACGGGCCATCAGTGGCTCCCATGCAAGCAGACCGTTTTGAAGCGGCGATTGTAGAACCAGGGTCCCCATTTGTTCAAGTCGGCGCTGCTTTTCTATTTTCGCGGCATCTGAATCGCCGGCTCCGGTGATAACGATCGTAACAGAATCAGATTCTAGCTGCAATATCGTCGCATCCTCGGGAATGGTCAGGTGTGTATCCAGAATAACGCGTGTGGGATCTGCATCCTTTATGTCACCCAGCCGGGTTGTCAAGCGGGGATTGTCTTTTTTAACCGTGTTGACACCGACCAGGATGGCGTCGCTGGCATGCCGCATTTCATGGACAAAGCTCCGCGCCTCTTCACCTGTGATCCATTTCGAATTTCCTGATTTGGTTGCGATGCGACCATCTAAAGTCATCGCGCATTTTATGGTAACAAAAGGGCGCTTTGTTTTAATGTATTTTATAAACGCTTCGTTAAGTCTGCGCGCATCTTCTTCACAGATCCCCAGGCTGACATCCAAGCCCTTATCCCGTAAATACGCTATCCCCTCCCCTTCCACATCGGGGTTCGGGTCCGGCATGGCTGTCACAACCCGGCGGATGCCGGCTTCGACAATCGATCGGGTACAGGGGGGAGTTCGACCGGTGTGGTTGCATGGCTCCAGGTTTACAAACAGAGTCGCCCCCTCTGCCAGTTCGCCGGCATTTTTAATGGCATTTGCCTCTGCATGTGCCCCGCCGGCTTTACGATGATATCCCTTCCCGACGATTTCCCCGTTTTTTACGACTACGGCACCCACTACCGGGTTTGGCGAGGTAAACCCGATGCCCTTTTTGGCCAGGTCAAGTGCCAACTGCATGTAAAAAGCGTCATCCATCGATCAAAAGGGTCTTTGTTGATGATTTCATAAAAAGTCGCGAATTTAACTATAGATGGTTAAGTAAAAAGGTTCATATACGAGGCGTAGTGTTTTTTCAGGAACGAGGCCATACATGTAGTATGCCGAATGTCTGAAAAAATATTACAACACAGTAGATGGGACTTTTTACGACGCCATCATTGTTTGCTTAACAGTGTTTTTAATTCACTGACAAAATCGTTTACATCCTTGAAATCGCGATATACCGAGGCAAATCTTACATAGGCGACATCATCCAGTTCATGCAGTATGGCCATGATCTTTTCTCCGAGACGATTCGAAGCGATTTCCTTTTCCCCGATTTCTCTAAGATCCCGCTCGAGTTCATCTACAAAATTGTCAATGACATTGATACTGATGTTGCGTTTCTCACAAGCTTTCTGAATTCCGTGACGCACCTTCTCTCGGTTGAAAACTTCGCGACGCCCATCCTTTTTAATAATCATGATCGGGATTTCTTCAATGTTTTCATAGGTTGTAAATCGGCGTCGGCACTCGATACACTCCCTGCGCCTGCGAATTGCATTGCCGTCTTTGCTGAGCCGTGAATCGATCACCTTGTTATTGATTACCCCACAAAATGGACATTTCATAAGCCACCCCTTTCATTTCGTTTTGATGGTACTCGCCATAAGCGGCAGGACCTCTTCGCCAGTTGATGATTTAAGGATAGTTATCATTTTCCATAGATTGATGGAGTGCAGCGACTACCACCAATCGTCAATAATCAATTCATTTCCACGATGAACCGGGATTTCCGTTATGCTCCAGCCGGATTGTCCGGGCTGGGAGTCGTGACTTGTATGTTTGCTTCCTTTAGCATTTCCTCCGACATTTTATCTGCGTATCCGGAATGATAATAAATTCGGGTTATACCGGCATTGATGATCATTTTGGCACAAATGGAACAGGGCAGGTTGGTACAAAAAAGAGTAGAATCCTTTATGGATACACCATGAAATGCCGCTTGAATGATTGCGTTTTGTTCTGCGTGAATTCCGCGGCAGAGCTCATGGCACTGACCGGAGGGCACCTTCAGCTCTTCGCGCAGGCACCCGACTTCGATGCAGTGTCTAATTCCGCTTGGGGCACCGTTATAACCGGTGGAAAGAATTCTCCTATTCTTTACAATTACCGCTCCCACGGCACGGCGGCGGCAGGTCGATCTTTTTGCCACCAAAGATGCAATATCCATAAAATACGTTTCCCAGGACGGGCGCTTATCGGCTTGCGACATGGGGCTGCAAATCTCCTGATTCCAGATCCGGGTAGAGGGGAAACTGTTGACAGAGCGCCTGGACTTTCGCTCTGGCATTCGCATGCCCCTCTGCATGGGGATGCGTCCGCAGGGTATCGGCAATAAAACCGGCGATTATCGTCATTTCTTCTGTTTTCATTCCGCGGGCGGTCACCGCAGCGGTACCGATGCGTATCCCGCTTGTTATTTGAGGGCTCAGCGGTTCAAACGGAATCGAATTTTTATTTACGGTGATCCCACTGTTCCCCAGTACATCCTGGGCCTCTTTCCCCGTAATACCGATATTCCTTAAATCGACCAGAAGCATATGATTATCGGTTCCGCCCGACACCAGCTCCAGTCCGCTTTGCATTAGCGTCTGCGCCAGCGTGTTCGCATTCCGAATGATGTCGGACTGGTATGTTTTGAAGGCCTCGGAAAGCGCTTCTTTGAAGGCCACCGCTTTGGCAGCGATCACATGCATAAGCGGCCCGCCCTGGATCCCCGGGAATAGTTCTTTATTGATTCGGGCACCGTATTCCGCCTGGGCCAGAATCAGCCCTCCGCGGGGTCCTTTTAAGGTCTTATGCGTCGTGGAGGTGACAACATCTGCCAAGGGTATCGGCGACGGATGCAACCCGGCGGCGACTAACCCGGCAATATGGGCCATATCCACCATCAAAAATGCCTTTACCGATTGGCAAATTTCCCTAAACAATTCAAAATCGATGATGCGCGGATAGGCACTGGCGCCCGCTATGATCATCCTTGGTTTGTGCTTGT
>CAZNFS010000063.1:0-15578 GCA_964572695.1 uncultured Desulfobacteraceae bacterium | reverse complement strand
CGGGAATGACAAGCTCTGATAGGATAATTTGCGTGTTTAATTGCCGGGGTAATAAATCTATTGACAAAGTGCATACTCCGCTCGATTCCGCCACCAATCGCTACATTTGAAAAAAAAAAGGCAGGGCCGAAAAAAGCACCCTGCCTGTAAAAGACATCATAAGCGAAATGGATATGTTCAATCCTTGTTTTTGCGCATTCGTTTGCCAATACCTGCCAAAGTAAGAATTTACTTATCCTGTAATAGTCCGTCACAAAAATTGTTGCAGTAATTATAGAAGGGTTATTCTTTCCCGAATTTCCTTCTAATTCCAGCCAGACCTATCAAACCCGAACCCAGGAGCCATATTGCACCAGGGATGGGGACAGCGTTGCCCATCTTAAGGGTATCGTATTCAACACCAACGCCCGCCGCCATTTTGTAGTGGTCGTTTGCAAACAGGCCAGTATTGGGATCCGACGGGTTCGACACGGCAACACCAATGTAGGCATAATCCAGCGGGTTGTCAGTGAAGTCACTGATTTCTAAACCGAGGTCATCCAACAAGACGGCCACTTCGGTCACGAAGGTCGAGGTATTGATGCGACCCTCGCCTCGGGGAAGCCCGGTACCAAAGGAATTACCACCTTCCCCGGTAGTCGTGATGCCGGTGCCGGGCACGTCTCCTTCGGCTTCCTCTTTGTAAATATACACTTTCCCGCTTACGTCTCCAAAATTAGCGCGCAGATCCTTGGGGGAATTAACTTCCACTGCAAAGCCTGTTTTTCCAAACGGTTCTGCATAGAAGTAGTAGTGTCCCTCTAGTAAGTTGGGTTTAGCCGACTCAGTTACTGTATGAGAAAAAGCGCCGACTACTTCCCACTTGACAAAGAGATAATCCTCGCCTTCATTAGTACCCACACCCCATGCACCGTGCTTGAGGTCAGCGTAGCCGTAGTACATTTTGTTGGACGTTCTGATGTCGCCGGAGTCGGTCCACTCATTGTCTTTGATCGGGCGTTCCCATATTTCATTGTCGTAGTCTTCCGCGATGGTCGGAACGGTGTAGACTCCAAGACTATCAGGACTATCAGGACTATAAGCATGAGTCCAAGTATAATCATCCCCGGTTACCTGGTAAGCGGGTATTATGGCTGCAACACTTATTTGGGCCGCCAGCAACGTGATGATCAACATCCCGTAAAAAGTAATTTTTTTCATGACCGCACCTCAATTTATAGTTAACGATAAGAAATCATTGTTTTGAGCACAAAATAATATGAAATGGGGAGATATACAATCGGACAACAGACTGATATTTTTCGTATTTTTGGAGGGCCTGTTATGGGTAGGAAGTATTAGACTTTAGTGTTTTTCTGGTACTGATTTCGTACTCGTTTGAGGCGCAGAGGACACGGAGATACTTCTCTTATAAAGTTTTGATGGCCGGATTTATTTTTGGCGCCCATATTTGATGTTTATTGAGAATAGATAAAAATGCGGAAAGTATTTTCACCCACCTTGCGGTTGGATCGCTGATAGTGTTTGAAAAAAACTATAAAATCGACCATATTAGCTGTTGGCATACGGTTTGCGTTTAGCAACACGGAAAAAGGCAACCCACATAGGAGGGCATGTATGAATTCCATGTCAAAGCAAAAGATTTTGTTTGGGAGTTTTCCTAACAACAAAATATCGATTAACGTCGACTGGCTCTAATTGGATATTGTTTCCGAAAAGGGGGGCATCATGCAGAACATGCTGGTAACAGGCGGTTGCGGGTTTATTGGTGCCAATTTTATCCGCTACCTGTTAAAAGAGCCTGATTTCACAGGACGTATTGTCAACGTGGACAAGCTGACCTATGCCGGCAATCCCGAAAATTTGACCGGCATCGAGGCTGATTGTCAAGACCGATACATTTTCATCAAAGCCGACATATGCGACGGCAAGCGGATAGATGAAGTTTTTGATGAATTTCAGGTCGACAGCATCTGCCATTTTGCGGCCGAATCCCATGTGGACCGCTCGATTGTCAGTCCCGACGATTTTATCCAAACCAATATTATCGGAACATTCAACCTACTGGAATCGTCCCGGAAGCGGCCCGGCCAAGTGATACGCTTTCATCATATCAGTACGGATGAGGTGTACGGCAGCCTAGGCCAGGACGGTTATTTCACGGAAACAACGCCGTATCGGCCCAACAGCCCTTACTCCGCCTCCAAGGCGGCTTCCGACCACCTGGTACGGGCCTATTACAAGACCTACGGCCTGCCGATTACCATATCCAACTGTTCGAATAATTACGGCCCTTATCAGTTTCCAGAAAAGCTGATCCCCCTGATGATCCTCAATGCATTAGAAGGAAAACCCCTTCCGGTTTATGGGGACGGCAGAAATGTGAGGGACTGGCTCTATGTCAGGGACCATTGCACGGCGATCTGGACCGTTATGAGAAACGGAATGGCGGGTGAAACCTACAACATCGGCGGAAATAGTGAAATGGAGAATATTGTAATCGTGGAAATGCTTTGTGATATTCTTGATAAGATGAGCCCATTGAGTGATAACCGCCCCCGCAAAGACCTGATTACTTTTGTAAAGGACAGACCCGGTCACGACCGCAGATATGGCATTGATTTTACAAAATTGAACCGGGAGTTGAACTGGAGCCCCGAAGCAACTCTTGAATCCGGAATTCAGAATACGATTCAATGGTATCTGGACAACGGGGATTGGGTTGCGCGAGTGCAGAGCGGGGAATACCGGTCATGGATGAAGGAGCAGTATGGAAACCGGTGAACGAACCCTAAAGGGATTTCGGTTGATAAGAATGCACTTTTGTGTGATCGTCTGAAGAAGAGTTATAGGGGTATGAACGAATAATCCATATAACCCTTGGAGGTTGGTGCGATGGATAAGAAACTCAAATTTTTTATCGTTGACGATGATCCGGACATCATCAAAATACTGGCCAAGTTCCTGGAGACGGAAGGCTATATAGTTTCTCACAGCACCTCAAGTGTTACCGCCCTGCCGGAAATCATTCAGCAGAAGCCCGATTGTGTTCTGCTTGACATCATGATGCCTGAGATGGACGGCCTCGAGCTTTGCAAACGATTGCGTAGCGATCGCAGTTTGGACGCGATGAAAATAGTTATGGTATCCGCAAAGGCTTACAAGTATGACCGTAAACGGGCCGTTTCCTTTGGGGCCGATGGATACATCACCAAACTGGTTGATCGGCAAAAATTTATGGATCAGCTCCAACGGATCATCGAGGGCCAGATCGAGCTGAACTTTTGGGGCGTGCGTGGCACGCTGCCGGTTCCGGGGGAAGAAACCGTAAGATACGGAGGCAATACTTCCTGTGTCAGTCTTGACTTCCCGAAGGGTAATCTTTTCATATTTGACGCCGGTTCAGGCATCAAGGTCTTGTCTGACCATTTGATGGCGGATGCCCGCATGGGGACCAAAGCTAAGATCTTTATCTCCCATCCCCACTGGGATCACATAAACGCCCTGCCGTTTTTCACACCCCTTTACATACCGGGCCGAGAATTTGAAATCTGCGGACCCTCTCACGGTGATGTTAGTATGCACGAAATGATCTCGGCCCAGATGGACGGGGTCTATTTTCCGATCACCATTAAAGAATTCGGAGCGCGGGTCTATTTCCGCAATCTGAAAGAAGAAGCGTTCGAAATCGAAGGTATAAAAATAAAGACCATGCTGCTGAACCACCCCGGGCAATGCTTAGGATACCGTGTCGAATACAATACCCGGACTATCTGTTATATCACCGACAATGAATTGTATCCAAAATCCAACCAGTTTTACAGCGAAAAGTACCTGGACAAGCTGACAGACTTTGTCATGAACACGGATGCCTTGATCATTGATTCCACATACACCGATGAAGAATACGAGCGCAAAATCGGCTGGGGTCATTCTTCTGTTGGGCAGGTCGTTGATCTGGCTGACCGGGCCGGGGTGAAGATTCTGTATTTGTTCCACCACGATCCTGACCATAAAGACGCTGACATCGATAAAAAATTAGAAACAGCCCAGGCGATGCTGGAGAAAAGAAAATCAGCCACCCGATGCGTGGCACCCAAAGAACGGCAATCCTTCAAAATTTAACCGCATAGCCGGTGAAACTCCTTTGCATACAACAGAGTGGAGTTCATCGTTTTCTCCTTTTTCAATCGCCTTTGGATAATCAAATCGGTCTCATTCCGACATACCAAAAGTCAAAGGCAGACTTGATCCCTTTAAAAGCGCGTGTTAAAGATTGCATCCGCAAATATCGATTTGGCATATTTTTAAGGAGGAAAGATTGCTTCTGGGGATTCACACGTATAGTTACTATCTACATGGTGCCGGACAGGATTGGGCCGATTTTAATTTGCCCTGGCCGCGGCAGATGAGCATGTTCGAATTATTGGATGAGATCTGTCGTTTGGGCCTCGATGGTATCCATCTGGACGACGGTGCCCTGGAAAGCCTTGAAAAGGCCTACCTGAAAGAAGTCCGGGCGGCAGCCGAAGAGCGTGATCTGTATATCGAATATAATTTTTCGCTCGATTTGGGGGGCAACGGCATCGGAATCGAGCACACTTTTACAGATGCCATTGCCACCGCCCAAACCCTCGGAGCCGATATTGTTAAAGTCAGTATGGATATGAACAGGCCGCGCCCTGTTGCGGCCAGCCGTTTCCACCCCCGGGTTGTCGAGCTGCTGAAGGCCGTCGCCAAAGATATAGAATCGGCTATCCCATTGGCAGAGGAAGCGGGTGTGCGTATCGCCGTTGAAAATCACTGCGATAGTTATTCGGAAGAAATCCTCTGGCTCCTCGATCGAGTTGATCACCCGCGGGTGGGTGCCTGTATCGATACGGTAAATGGCTTGCATGTGATGGAAGATCCCATGACGGCGATTGAAAATCTGGCCCCCAGAGCGTTTACCAACCACTTCCGGGATGACCGGATTGTCTTTCAGCGTTACGGATTTAAGCTCACGGGTGCGGCCGTCGGCGAGGGGGACATCGACATGAAACGGGCTTATGAAATTTTTCGGACCCGATCTCAGATGAAACGCATCAATATTGAGACCGAAATGGAAATCCCTTTCGATGATAAGGACCGGGCCTTGAGGATGGAAAAGGAAACCGTTGAACGGAGCGTAAGATACTGCCGGGATGTGCTATGTATCAAAAAAGAACCCAAACTGAGCGTTTAAAATTTTTGAAATCACTCATTTTAGGAAAAAGAAACTGATTAGAGGAGGTATTCAATGAATTATCGATTTCATCATGTACATTTGATTTGCAAAGACCTGGAGCTAATGATCGCCTTTTTTACGGAAACAATCGGCGCCAATCTACTGGCACGGCGCAAATTTGGAACGGCCGACGGGGCCAGCATCGATCTTGGCGGGACCACCATTAACCTGCGGGTCGCCAGAGAAGATGAGGAGATGATCGGCGACGCATCCCAAACGAGTTACGGCTACGATCATCTCGGCCTTGAGGTCGAAAATATTGAAGCCGCACACAAAGCTTTATCGGAAAAGGGATACATATTTTTCATCCCGCCCAGGGAAGTTCCGGGTTTGAAGATCGCCTTCTTCAAGGGTCCTGAGGATATTACCGTGGAGATCTTGCAACCGCTGTAGTGTCCATCCGCGACTAACTAATGGCGCATACGAAGGCCGGACCACATCTCATACAGCGGTAACTCAATATCCGGTTTAAATTCATTGGGGCCGTAAATGACGATAAAGGACATGCGCTGGGACCGCACCCAACTCTGGCCGTCAAGGGTCTGGGTCCAGGTGGTGCGAAAAGTGCCGCTATTAAGGTAGTGCCGGGCCACGTGCTGATTTTTGTCCACGTAAAGGGGGATACGATTTGTTTCATGCGTATGTCCCATGACACAGTGGTGCAGACCTTCGTGAGGTTTTCGGGCCAGTAGACGCTGAGCCAGTTTCGGACAGGCGTCATCTCCCATGATTCCGACCACCTTTTCCAGCAGACCGCCGGGTATCGATGTCCCCAGCAATTTGATCGCATGAAGTGCATATTTGAGTTTGTCGGCTTCATCCAAACCGAAATGCCATCGATCATGGGCTTTATGCCATTTTTGATAAAAAGCCAATGCTTCAAATTCATCGGCAACCTTTTGAATCATTCTCTCAACCTTGCCGCCGATCTTAAAATCATTGACGATGTCCTGCAGATAGCGCACGCCATTCAGAGCGGGGCGGATGTTGTCAATCTCCCGAAAGCGATTTTTGGCTTCTTTGGGAATGGCCAGATAGTTGGCTTTGTAGCCGAGGGCGGCAAACAAGACCGAGGTCATGGGATCGCCGATGGGTACGGCGTCGTAACGGGGATTTCCATTGGCATCGTATTCGCAGTTGAACGGGTCCGCCTCATGGCCGTGCATCACGATGGTTTTGTGTACGGCATCGACAAAAGCGGTATCAAAGCGCTCCCTGCCGGGTTTGCCTAATAAATGCTCCCAAATCAGACGCCGGCAGGGAGGGTGCCAATTGATCAATCGATCATGATTGCCGGGAACAAATACACGCTCGATATGGGTATCTGTTTTCCAGACGGTGTCAAAGTCCGGGTGACGACCGCTCAGCCATTTCAGGGCTTCATCATTATGGTCAATAATTTTTTTAAGGATTCGGCGACAATTTGAATAAACTTCTTTTTGTCGCAAGGGCAGGGACCAGGGGCGGTGTTCGACAGGGACCTTGAACCAGGCATATGTTCGCAGAAGATCGAAGATGTCGCCGTTATAAATAAAGGTGACCGCATGAATGGGATCGCGGCGGCGCTCTACAAGATGGGAGATTTTTCCCAAAAAAAGCCTGAAAGCGTCCGGGTCGATGTTGAAAAGATCCCTTGAGCCGGTCTTATTACTTGTTGTTCCATCGGTAAAATGCAGGTCACTGATGATTACAAGCATGTTAGCCCCCCTTTAGCGATCGTCAGAAAAATCCCTTTAATAACCTATCGGCGAACCACTTTTATTTGGAAGCCTTTCTTGGAAAGCTTTTGGGCAAATCCATGCGCCCGTTTGGCTGTTTTAAAGGCCCCCATCAAAATCTGCGCGGTTTCATTTTCCGGGCCGTTACGGGTTGTGTAAGGAAGATATCCTCTTAAACCGAAAGCGGTCTTGAGCTCTGCAGGTTTCAGATTGGAACCGACCGGTTCTACCTGCAAGGCAAAGGGTAACAGTATGGCCAGAGTATATCGAAACTTGCGTCTTTTTAATTCCATTGCGCCGGCCAGGGCTTTTTTGCGGGTCTCAAAATGGCCGATTAGAACCCGGTACCAAACGCCCCGGCCGGGAACTTGAGCCGGGGATGTAAACGCGGGATGTCCTTTTTTTCTTAAGCCAAGTGCAGTCCGGTACGCCGTTTGCGATTCCTTAAAAGAACTGACATGGATCGTGAAAGGGTAAATGACTGGTGAAGGTGCCTGCGGTCTTATTTTGACAGGCGCTACCGGTGTTTGCTTTTTGGCCGGCTTGATCGGTTTCTTAACCTCCTTCGTCGCCATGCCGGCTTGCGGGGTGGCATCGGTTTTCCTTATGATTTTGCCGGGTGAGGTCAATAAGCGCTTAATTTCGCGGACAATCTGTTTTTGAGGACCCGCGGCAGCCATCTGCCGCGGGGGAATCGAATCTTCTATCTGCGGGTTAATGAGAGGCTTTAAAGATTTAAGTTTCTCAATATACTTAGGAAAACCGGCGGTCATAATTTCTCTAGGCAGCATCCGCAAAACAATCGCATTTGGGTAACGGATGTTTTCAGGCATGCTGACGGCTGCCGATGGTCGCGTTTCCTGGGTGTCGATCCGGGAATCGCCCGGATCTAATTGGCGGGCCTTTACGTAATCCTTGATCGCCTGGATATAGGCACCCTTTTGGGTCCAGGCCGCACCACGGGTGCAGTAGGCCTGAAAAAAACGCGGATTTATTTTTAAGGCTTCGGTGCTGTCTTCAATGGCCGGATCATACTGGGCTTTGTGAAACCAGAGCGTAGCGCGATTGACGTAGGCCTGGGCCAAACGCGAATTGATTGTTAAAGCTTCGGTGAAATCCTCAATGGCTTTGTCACGTCTGCCTTTAAGGAACCAGGCAATCCCGCGGTTGTTGAAGGCCTCAAAATCGTGAGGAATTATTTCTATCGTTAGGGAGAAGGCCTCAATTGCCTCATCCAGGCGATGGGCTTCCAGTGAGGTCAAACCTTTCTCAAACCAATTCTCATAGCCCAGCAAACGGCAGGGTAAAAGGACGAGGCTCAAGATCAATAGGAGACGGGTAAATGCCATCATTTCATTATCTTGATATGCGACCGTTTACGGAGATTTTCGAGCCATTTCTGAAATTTCTGATCCACAATCGTCTCATAGACTTTCTCTTGAATCTCCGGAGTCGCTTCTGCGAGAGACTTTCCTTGTGCGCTTACAATGTTTTCAATAAAGAAGATCTGGTAGCCCTGTTCGGTGTCAAGAATCGATGTATACTCACCGGTCTTTAGCCCTTTCAGTGCCGCTTGTATTTGGGGGGAGAGCTGGTCAGCATCGAAAAGTCCCAGATCCCCACCTTCGGCGGCAAAGGGTGATTCTGAATAAGTTCTGGCCAGGGTTTCAAAGGACTGCCCTTTTTTTAACCGTTCCAACACCAGCTCCATTTTTTGGTGTATCCCACGTTTGAATTCCTCTTCATCAGCAGGTGAAACCGGCATTATGATATTGCGCAGATGATACTGCTTTTTGCCCGCATAAAGATCGGAGTGTTTTTCATAATAGGCCTTGATGTCCGCGGGCGTGATGACAATTTTGGAGACAACTTCAAGGTTGATCAAATTTTCTCTGAGAATCTGCTCCTTCAAACGCCTGCGGTAGTCATCCAGGGTCAAGCCTTGGTTTTGAAGCGCTTCAATAAATTCGTCATCGGAGTAACCATAGGCGTTTTTGATGCGTGCGATTTGATCGACAATCTGCTTTTCAGCAACCCTCACTTTGGAGCGTTTGATGGCCTGGTCGGTTAGTTTTTGTCTGATAATCTCATCAAGAAATTTCCCGCGTGCTTTAAACAGCAATTCGCGCTGCTGCTCAAGGCTATAGCCGCGTTCTTTAATATCGTCTAAATACGGCATGTAAAGCAGGTTAAGATCAGAAAGGGTTATGATTTCCTCATTGACTATGGCCAGAACCCGGTCAATCATCCCGGCCCGGCAGGTGATGGTGCCTTTAGAAATAGATAAGCCGATAAGCACCAGAATAAATAAAATTATAGATGGTGTTTTGCGATGATCGAAGTTGCCAATCATTTCAACCCAAGCTCCTCCAAAAACTTTCAATCGCTTCGCGATAATAATTAAGCTTATGCCTGGGCAAGTCGCCCAGGCAAAAAATCTTTATTTTCTGCCTATGTCTGCGATTAATAAATTATCTTGGCCACTGATGATCTTTGGCGATCTTTTTAAAAAAATCGATACTGTCGTATTTTGGCCTAAAAATCAAGTATTTGATGTGGACGTTTTTTTTGAGGAGTGCCCAAGCAATAACGTGTTTCCGATCACGCTCAGGCTGCTGAGGAGCATTGCCCCGACTGCCAGGAGCGGATTGAGTAAACCACTCATGGCAACAGGGATGCCGATGATATTGTATGCAAATGCCCAGACAAGATTCTGATAAACCTTGCGCGTGACCCGCCTGGCAAGCGGTAGCAGATCGAGAATTTGCACGGGATTTCCCTTCATCAAGGTGACATGGGCGACCTCCTTTCCCAGATGATGCCCGGCATAGACAGCGATAGCCAGATCGGCAGAGGCCATGGCCGGGGCATCATTGGCACCATCGCCCACCATACCGACGAAGTGACCCTGATCGCGAAGGGCTTGAATAAATTCCGCCTTTTCCCGGGGCAGCAAACCACCCCTGGCGGTTGTGATTCCGATTTTTTTTCCGACCCAGCGGGTTGTCAGTTCCGCATCCCCGGACACCAACGCTACGCCCAACCCGTGCTCGTGCAGATAATTGACCGTGGCTTCGGAATCGGATTGAAGCCGATCACCGAAAATAAAGACCCCGCAAATTTGACCATCATAGCTCAGATAAACTGTCGAGTGGCCGGCTTCGGCCGATAAATCTACTTCTGCCAACAACCCTTCGGTTACCTGCTGCTCCTGCATGAGGAATTCTTTGGAACCGATTTTTACCTGAGTTTCTCCTATCCAGCCCGCTATCCCGTTTTCAAGAATTGAGAGGCGGTCGAATTCGACCGGTTGAATACCTTGTCTGACCGCATACTGCTTTATTTCTAAAGCGATGTAATGTTCAGCGTCCTTTTCCAATCCGGCGGCCAATGCCAGCAGGCGTTTGTCGGAAGTTGTTCCAACGGGTGCGATTTTCAACAACTGCCAATGACCCTGAGTCATGGTTCCGGTTTTATCAAAAACAAAAGTATCGACTTTTTCAGCCTGATCAAACGCGCTAAAATCGCGCACGAGAATGCCCTTGCGTCCGGCCAGAGAAATTCCGGCAACCCGGGCCAGGGGTATGGCAATCCCGAGTGCGCACGGACAGGCAATGACCAGAACGGTAACGCTGCGGATCAAGGCTGCGGGCGGTGACAATCCCAAAAGCACGCCCGCGAGCCCCGTCCCCAGAGCCAGAACCAGGATGATGGGGACGAACCAGCGTAACAATCGATCCGCCCGGCCTTCCAGGGGTGTCTTTTGCGACAGGGCGATTTCCATGATTTGAATCATCTGACCCAAAAGCGCATCATCCCCGACTTCTTCAGCTCGGATTTTAATATTTCCCTCAACAATCCGGGTCCCCATTTTGACCCGGTCTCCCGGCTTGATTCTGAGGGGCCGGGCTTCGCCGGTTAGCGTCGATTCTTCGACCCGGCCCCGGCCGGCCACAATGATACCATCGGCTGAGATAAGCTCATTTTCACAAGCCCTGAAAAAATCCCCCCTTTTAAGCCGGGCGATTTCGACAAATTGTCCTTGGGGAAATTGATCCGAACAGAGACGCACTTTACGCGGGCGAAGGGAGAAAAATCCTTCCCAATCTTTTTGGACCCTCTTTAGGGCTTTTTGTTCAAGGTGTTTTCCTAAAAGAACGAGCGTAATCAGCATGGCGGCGGTATCAAAGTAAAGGTGGATGCCACCTTGCAAAAGATTGGTGATGCTGAAAAAATAAGCGCTCAAGGTACCGACGGCAATCAGGACTTCCATACCCGGAGCGGCTGCGGCGATTCCGAGCCGGGCTCTTTCAAAGATCGGATACCCGCCATAGACCAGCACGACCGTAGCCAATATGAACATGGGCCAGGAAATCTGGGCGACAGCCGCGCCTGAAAGCCGAGTAAAAAAACCCGCATAAAGCGCCAGGGAGAGCATCATGATATTCATCGTTAAAAAGGCGCAGACCGCCAGGCGCATGAATTCGCGTTTGTGGATCGAGGCCTGCGTATCCTCACCTGACAGGAGGGCCTCATAGCCCAGTTGCGAAACGGTGCGCATTATTTCAGCGGGTGAGGTCCTGATCGGATTGTATCGACAGGAGACCCTGTCGAAGGTGAAATTACAGGCGGCTTCAGAAATCCCCTTTTGATTTCGAATGCATTCTTCGATTACCCAGGCACAGGCCGGACACCACATTCCCCGGACCATAAAGCTGAATTTAAGGGTTTGGTCGAAATCGTCAGGAACAGGGCTTTCACTGACCGGTGGGACTTGCTTAGGCGCTATGGGATCTCGGTCCGAAGAAGGAATGATTCCCATCGCACGGCACTTCTTAAATAAGGCCGTGTCTCGGAAATGGTCGGGATCGCTCGTTTCGGTTGACTCCATGAGCATAGCGAAAACCTGGCGGCAGCCCATGCAGCAAAAAAAGTAGGTTTGACCTGAAAAAGATGAATGGATGCGGGGCGATCGATTGGGGAGCCCACAGAGCGCACAGAGTTCAGAGGGTGAATGCATAATCCGGGTTCAATTGCGCTGTCCGAGCGATTTGAGGTAGGCAATAATTTTCCAGCGATCCTGAATAGCGATGGTCGTCGCCAGGGGAGGTTGCCGCCCGCCGGGGATTCCGTAGCTGATTTCCTTAAAAAGCATTCCTTCCGGCATCGACTGGACCTTGTCACTTCGAAGATCCCCCGGGAGGGGCTGAAAACTCTGCCCTACGGTACCGTTTCCATCATGCTGTCTGCCGTGACAGTGTACACAGTATCTGAAATAACCTTGCCGGCCCGGTTTGATCACCGCAGGATCGTTTACATGCAGAGGCGATTTGAGCTTATGGCCGGAAACGGCTCGATAAAAGGCTTCCCCATCGCCGGAAGGAACCGACCCGGATTCCATGACCGGCATTTCATTTTCATGGGGCTTGACAGCCGGTGTCTCCCACATACGGCCTACGGTCAGATTCTGGTCATACACGGTGATAACGACATAGGCTCCCGTGAGAACAACACAACCCAATAAAGCCAGAAATGCAATTCGCCTCATTTATTCGCCTTTGGCTCCCTTTACATGCTGGGGGTGTGGCAGCAGCTGATAAATTGCATAGGGGGATTCTCCCGGGACGTCTCTAACAGGCCGATAATCCCAGTCAGGCTGACCCTTGTCTCCCACAACAAAAAAAGTGAAAAGGCCTTTCCCCAAGATTAATGCTAAAAGGAGTATGATAACCGCCCAGGTTTTGAGATTGGATTCTTTTACATCAGAATCATGCATATTAAATCCTTACATCCATCAATCCGATTCCCAGGGTGTAAAAAAAGGCCCAAAGTGCTGTTCCGATAATGATCAAGAGCATGGCCAATGGAAAAGGTGAATTCCGGTCGTCAATATTTTCGGGGAAACGGTGGGTGATCTCGGTTTTTCTTTTTTCTGACAGGCGCGTATTAAAATGATGATTTCCCAGCGCCAGAAAGAAAATGAGCATAAACAGAAGCGTTGGAAACACGTAAAGGATGACATGCTGGAAGTTTAACAAACCAAAATAGCGCATAACGGTTCCCTTAAATTCCTTTTCCGTGGATAATTGCAAAAACCAAGACCGCGGCGCTGGCCGCCAGACCGGCACACGCCAGAAACAAAAGTGAAAAAACTTCAACGCGGTTTAAGCCGGAATACTTTGCGGGGGAGCGTTGCGGTTCATCCTCAAGCGGCAAAAAGCGGGCCCTCTGCTGGTCTTTAAACTGGCCGCTTTTTAAAGCCCATAAAAAAACAATCAGGCTGACCGCCAAACCCGCGGCCATGTAAGTTATGAAGTAAGGGTAGTACATAAACAACATCCTATTCCATACAATTTATAGCTTTGTGTCCATCCAGAAATGGTAGATTTTGGTTCAGGACGAGGCCGCAGCATTTTTACAACCGCAGGCGTAGTGTGTCTACGTTGAGGATTGCAAAAATGTGAGAACGCTGTCATGGGCCAAAAAATGCTATTTATGGATGGACACTGGTTCATAAGACGCATCAATACCCCGCGGCTCTGCATTGGCGTCGCTTTGGTTGATAAAATAAACCGCCACATAGTTGCCGACATCCCATATTTTTTCGGATTCCAATTCACGTTTGAAATAGGGCATGGCCGTTCCGGTGATGCCGTTCATGATCTGGTAATAGAGAATTCCGCCCGAAATCCCCCTGTCCTTTAAAATGGTGAAGTTGAGTGGCGGCGGATAAATAAACGGCTGTGCCGGTCCCATACCATCTCCGATAGGGCCGTGGCATCCGAGGCAAAAATCCTGATAAACCTTATGCCCCCGGGCCAAACCGGCTGCGCTTGTGGGATACGGATTGGGAAGGATGCGCCATCCCTCCGGCACATTAGCGTGCAGCCATTTGACGTTTGTCACCGGCCCGCTTTCATAGGCGTTGGTGGCCCTCTTTTTCCATATTTTTTGGCGTTTCATGCGCTGATCTGCGCTTTTCAACCCCAGACTCTGTATATAGGTGCTCAGGCGGTGAATATCTTTTTGGCCGAGGAAGCCAAATGCCGGCATAATCGAAAGTGGACGCGTATAGCGCGGATTAATAAAATGAGCCCGGTGCCAGTCATCGGGATGCTCGCCGCCTTCTTGCGACAGGTCAGGTCCGGTTCGGGCCGAACCTAACAAAATGGGATGATCTGCGATGTAGTCACCGGCCTGGGCGATTCTTTCGGCGCCCGATCCCCAGTCAATACTCCGGATCGATTGACTGTGGCAATAGACGCAACCATTGGCTATATACAGCGACCTCCCGGCCGATTCGGGAGATGTTCTTTTACGAAAAATCTCCGACGCAACGGTTTTGTTTGTGTCTGCATAGGGGAGTATAACCGCCACAAAAACGACGCATGTCAGAATCAACAGCGTACCTAAAATGATGGTTTTAGGCGTCATCTTCATGGTGTTTCTCCGGAATTTGAAAACAGGGTCATGAAGATATTATAGCAACCGATAATCGCCGCGCTGAAAACCATTAAACCGAGCGCAGCGCGAGTCACATAGTAAACATGGATTTCGGGCAGAAGGCGATAGATGGTTTCCCCGTTGAGCCAGGCATTGCCCTGAATAAGTCCGGCAATCGTTAATACAACCGTAAAACCGATCGTTCCTATGAGAATCAGCCAATACTGAAAATCGGCCAATAGCCTGCTGTAAAGGGGTTTACGGGTAATTTTTGGTAAAATATAATAAAGCCCGCCCAGGGCGATCATGCCGGCAAACCCGAGAACTCCGATGTGGGCATGCCCCACGACCCAGTTGTTAAAATGGGTCACCCGCTGTACGGCCGGCAGGGACATCATGGACCCCTGCATGCTGACAAAAAAGTACATGATCGTGCCCGTGAACACAAATTTGGCACCGATATCGGCATGAATCGCGCCCAAATTGCCCTTAGCCGTGTACCAGATATTAATCAGAAATGCCATGACCGGTATTACCATGGCAATACTGTCCACAATCGCAATGACTTTGAGCCAGGTGGGCACGGGAACCTGGAGCAGATGATGCGTTCCAATGTGGGTATAGACCACAAACAAAGCCCAGAAGCCGAACAGAGAGAGGGTGTGACTGTAAAGCGGCGCACGGCACGCCCTGGGGATGATGTAATAGGCCACCGCGGCCGACAAGGGGGTCAGGAGAAGGCCGAAAACATTGTGTCCGTAAAACCACAAAAGGATTGCATCCGGAATCCCCACCAAGGCCCCGCTGTCGGGTCTCCAGATGACATTGCCCAGGGAGTAGGTGATGGCCGTTAATATAGCCGCTGCCAGGACATACCACACGGAGACGTATAGAACCGGTTCTTGGCGCTGTTTTACGGTCATGGCGAAGTTAATAAATACAAGTGCAAACGCACCCACAATGAGCAGGTCGATGGGCCAGATCATTTCGGCATATTCTCTCCCCTGGGTGTATCCCAGGCACAGAGATATCACGATTGCCACAAGGACCAGGTTCCAGGCCACAACTGTAAAAAGGCCCAATTTTTCGCTGTAAAGGTGGGTCTTGAGGAGTCGCGGCACGGAATAGAATGCCACGGCGAGCAACCCGGG
>CAZNFS010000062.1:0-15670 GCA_964572695.1 uncultured Desulfobacteraceae bacterium | reverse complement strand
GACGTATATGCCTTCCCTGTAAAATCCTTCAATCGCTGAAGCAATCAACGGCAGTGTTAGGCCAGTGTAGGTGTTCAACAGGCCCAAGTCGGCCACCACCTTGTAGGTCGGCAGGATTCGTACCTCCACAGGAAGCATCAGGGTCATAAAAATCATCCAGAAAAAAAACATCCTTAACGGAAAGCGGAAATAGACAATGGCATAGGCCGAAATAATAGAAATCGCAATTTTACCAACCACGATACCGACCGCCATGATCAGGCTGTTCACCATCATAAACCCGACCGGAACGCCACCCGCCGTTTTCTTACCGGTCGTGATGATAGTTGTGTAATTTTGTACGAGGTGATCCCCAAACCAGGGTTGCACGGTCGTCGCAATATCTCTTCTTTCGTGAGACGACGCGACCAGGGTGATATAGATGGGGAAGACGATGATGATGACGCCCATGACAAGGATTGCATGGGTCAGGATCGTCCGCAACGGCCTTTTCTCGACCATCATGATGGGATCTTCCTTTCAAGGAGGTGGAATTGAATCACAATTGGTATGATGACGATTCTTCTAATCATAATCGGGATCAGAAGTCAATTCTCAGTGACGTCCCAGTATTTGCTTGGCGCGGTCAGGCCGGTTGGTGATGATGCCATCCACATCCATTTTCAAAAATTTCTTGATATCGCTAACCGAGTCAACAAACCACGCAAAAACCTTAAGCCCCAGGCCATGTGCAGTTTGAACCTCTTTTTCCGTTAGCCTTTTATACCATGCACTCCAGATTTTACCCCCGGCAGCGTGAATGCTGTGCGGAATCGAGCCTTGAAAATCATCGACATTAATACCGTCCGTCCAGGGGGAGGGTCCCGGTTGTCCCGGTTTGATGTTATCGAGCCAATCGGCGGTAACAGAAAGGTGTGCCGTTGGAATCCGGGGTGCCATTTTCTTTACCAGGGCCAGCACGCTCCAATTGAACGAATGCACAAAGGCCCGATCCTCAAGGCCTTCATCATGGAGCGTTTTCAAAACCTGATTCACCACTATTTCGGGCGGGGGGGTCATCTCGGGTTGTTCGGGTGAAATTTTGATCTCTATCCACAGTTTTGTGTGAACATCACCCCTTCCTTTTAATAACGCGATCACTTCTCGAAAAGCCGGGATTCTCTCCCCGTCAACCGCACGCTGGTCCGGGTATTTGCCGGCATATTCCGTATGCGGTTTCAACCGTCCCACGTCATAGGCCTGAAGTGCTTTAAACGTTAAACTTTTGATCGGTATGTCCGCCTGGCTGTCAAGCCACTGCCTGCTTGATGTTCGGGCTGTTTCCGGCTTAAGTCGATAATCGTGATGGACACAAAGCACTCCATCTGCGGTCATCATCACATCCAGTTCAATCCCATCCACACCGAGATCCAGTGCCCGCTCAAATCCGGAAAGGGTATTTTCAGGGCATAGTCCCGCCGCCCCCCGGTGACCGATCAGCAATATTTTTTTGGCCGGGATTCTTTTTTCAGCTTTTAGTGCGCTTTTGATGTCGATCCTCTTTTGACAAACTCGGTTTCAAACAAGATTCTTTTTTTCTCTTCCGCATTTTCGAGAAGTAATTGGGCGGCTTTTTTCCCCATATCGTAGTAAGGCCACTTGATTGACGTCACGGGGGGATCCAGAAGGGGCATTATTTCGTTATCGATATAACAGACGATCGAAATATCTTCGGGAACCTTCAGCCCAAGGTCCTTTACGGCTTTTAAACAGGCTGGGGCCATTTCAAATCCGCCGATTAAAAAAGAAGTGACCGCGGGATTGTGATTAAGGATTTGGCGTGTTTTTTGATATGCCATATCATAATCATAGTCTGCGTATTCAATCAGATGATCATCAAAATCGATATGACTGTCTTTCAGTGCCTCTTTATATCCACGTATGATTCTTAGGTTTACGGTCGCCTCCGGCGTACCCACAATAAACGCGACGGTTTTGTGTCCCAAAGACGTTAAATATCTAACGGCATCATAGGCATCCTTTTCGTAATTGATGCCGACATAATTTATTTTGGCACTGCCCCAATAATAGTTTAATATGACATAATTAAACTTCAGTTTGTTTAAGCTTTGGACAGAATTATTTGCAAAGTTTTCGCTGGTATAGCGCGTATTAAATATGATCAGTCCATCGACTGTATTCTGTTTTACAATCTGATTGACAGGCCGATTCCGATATAATTTTCTGCCTCCGGAAAATAAAACCAGATCAAAACCCTTTTCGCTCAGGACATCCTGTATGCCCGTAATCATTTCCATGAATGTGTAATTGCGAAAAATGGGAATTTCAAATGGTGTATACAACCCGATACAACCGGTCTTGCCGGAGGCGAGTCTTTTGGCCGTGAGGTTAGGGTTATAATCCAGGTTTCGGATGGCTTCAAGAACATGCGCCCTTGTTTTGGCGCTCACTCTCGAAGTTTCCGCATTGTTAATAACCAGAGATACCGTCGTATGCGATACGCCGGCGGCTTTGGCTACCTCTTTTAGGGTAATGCCCATTGTGCATCCTTATTCCCTTTACCAATTTAGCGCTAAACCACTATCATCTCAATATCAAAAAAGGTCAAGCAGGAAGTGCCGGGAGAAAGTGCCGAAAGCTGGCCAAAGGATCTAAAACACTTGCTCCTTTCGTATAATAAACATATGCTTAGGTCATACGCCTCTGGAAAATCTACTTCGAAGATCGAATAAGGCCGAACATGAAAAATTCTCAATCCAAACGATTTCGCCAATCCCTTAAAATTTTTGCCGTTATTTCCGTAATGCTGACCCTGGCAATGGGCCAAGCCTTTGGAAACGCTCAGCTACAGAAAACGACCCCATCATCACCGAAGGAACCGCTGGTGATCGGCCACAGGGGGGCAGCGGGCCTGGCTCCCGAAAACACGCTCGCTGCGTTTAAGATAGCCCTGAATCTGGGTGTGGATGCGATTGAGCTGGATGTTCACCTTTCGGCTGATAAAATCTTAGTCGTCTCTCATGATTTCACGCTTAAACCGGAGATCGCCCGTACCTCGGATGGTGAATGGATAGACATGTGGACCGGGTTTCCCATAAAGAACCTCTCCCTGGCAGACCTAAAGACGTATGATGTCGGCCGTCTTAAGCCGCAGACCGCGTACGCTAGACGATATCCCGATCAGACACCGGCGGATGGGGAGCGGATTCCAACGCTACGCGAAGTGATCACGCTGCTCAAAAGCCATCTGCAGGTAAAAACACAGCTCTGGATTGAAATCAAAACCTCCCCTGAAAGCCCGAAAGTCAGCCGCAAACCTGAAATCGTTGCAGCTTCAGTGCTAAAACTGCTCCAAAAAACAGGCTTTGCCAAGCGCGTCAAAATACTCTCCTTCGACTGGCGTGCGCTCGTGCATGTTCAAAAAATAAAGCCTGAAATCCCAACCGTTTATCTTTCCCATATCGGAAACCGTTTAAACAATATCAAACCGGGGCATCCCGGACCATCCCCATGGACTGCCGGTGTGGATGTCGACGACGTTGGTGGCTCCATACCGCTGATGATCAAAGCCGTCGGCGGCCGCTTCTGGGCCCCATTCTATAAGTATGTTACCCCCGAAAATATCAGGGAAGCTCACGGACTCGGATTAGGCGTTTTTGTGTGGACACCTGATCGTAAGCAGGACATGGAGCGGTTAAAAAAAATGGGAGTTGACGGCATCATCACCAATCGGCCCGATATCTTAAAGTCGCTATTCAACCGCTAAATCGACACCTCGGCCAGGCCTTCAAAGGCTTCTATTTAAGTTTACCCTTCACATCCTCGCTTTTTGTATTATAATGTAACGGTCATATTGTTCCGATGACGTAGCGCTAAACGAAATCAAGAGCTTATAGATGAAGATTCTAACCGTTTCGGATCAGGTTGAACCGCTCCTATATGATCGTTATGATCCATCACAATTTCAAGGTGTTGATTTGATTCTCTCCTGCGGCGATCTGCCACCGGAATATCTCACCTTCCTTGTGACTCAATTTAATGTGCCGCTCTATTATGTGAAAGGAAATCACGATATTAGAGCCAATGGATACAATCCCGGCGGTTGTGTCGATCTGGATGGCAAGCTAATTTGGCACCGGGGATTACGAATATTGGGGCTTGAGGGCTGCCATTGGTACAATGGCAAACCGCATCAGTATACCGAGCACCAGATGCGTAAAAAAATCGGCCGACTGCGATTTAAAATCTGGCGTGCAGGTGGAGTTGATATCGTTATTACACATGCCCCTCCCCGACATATTCATGATGCCGAGGATCGATGCCATATGGGTTTTAACAGCTTCCGACGCCTTATTGACCGCTATGCCCCGCTTTATTTTATCCACGGGCATATGCATTTTAATTATACCGCCCACCCGCAGCGCATAACGGTGGCAAATCAAACACAAGTGGTGAACACTTATGGGTATTTTCTCTTTGAAATCAAAGAAGACCAAGACCCTGAACAGGTCCCGGGGCAAGCCTGACCAGCACAGCGCTAAAAATGAAATAAAAAGTTTCCGCGTCAATCAGGAAGCCGAAAAAGCGGGCGACGCTAGAGATCTGGGATACCGCGAAGTACCCCTGAAGCAGATCGTGGGTTCCGTTGGACGATACCGTGACTTTGACCGTCGCTTTCGACTCAAAAGGAACATGCCGCCGGAAAGACTTCAGGGGATCAAAAAGGCTATCCGTGCCGGAAAACCGCTCCCACCGGTTGAGCTGTACAAAATTAAAAACGAGTGCTATGTCCTGGATGGCAATCACCGCGTCGCGGCCGCCAATGAATTCGGCTGGCACTCTATCGAGGCCCACATCGTCGAATACCTTCCAACGAAGGAAACGCTGGAAAATATTCTCGCCCGGGAAAAGTCGGACTTTGAATGGAAAACAGGGCTTTATGACGAGATCGATCTAACCGAAGTGGGCCAATATGCCTACCTTCTGGAACAAATAAACGAACATCTGGTTTCTTTGGAAGAGGTTGCCGGAAAATCGACTAGCTTAAAACGTGCGGCCAAAGACTGGTACATCTCTATCTATTCGCCCTTTGTCGCAATTATTGACCGCAGCCGCCTGGCAGAGGCCTTTCCCGGCCGGACGCTTTCAGACCTTTATGCCTATATCTCCTGTCATCAGTGGAAAAAAAACAGGGAGCGAAAATACGGCATCGGAATCGATCAGCTGATCCCCAAAAGTATGGAAAAATTTCGCGCCAAAATGGCAGAGCGGGAAAATTTAGACCCCCCCGAAATGACGCGCCTGACGACGGCCTTTGTTTTGATCAATGTGGCTGCGAAAAGAGAAGGCCGGGTTATGGAAAAGCTATATTCCTTTAATGAAGTCCAGGAAATACATACCGTCCCGGGGGAATTTGATATCATCGCCAAGATTGCCGTTGAAAGAGACCTTATCTCTTCCGATTCGGAGGTTGTCGGAGAATTTCTGCAGGAGCGCGTACGTTCCATTGCGGGGGTGATAAAAACCCAAACCATAATTCCCATCTCCTCCAGAGAAAAGAGACGGTGGAGTGAATAACCGAAAGACAATTTTATGATCCCTCCCATCGAATCGCTCAAAGCTGAGACAGCTAAAAATCTTAAGGGTGTTTTGTTTGATATTGACGACACGTTTAGCCTAAAGGGCAAAATACCGGCGCCGGCATTCAGTGCCCTCTGGTCGCTCAAAGAAAAGGGCTTAAAAGTAGTTCCCATCACCGGCCGGCCGGCCGGGTGGTGTGATCACATTGCCCGCATGTGGCCGGTGGATGGCGTGGTGGGCGAAAACGGGGCTTTTTATTTCTGGCTTGATGAAAAAGAGCAAAAACTCAAAAAACGATTTCGAGACCCTGAGGATCTGCGCGCCCAAAAAAGGGAACGGTTGATTCAGGTCAAAGAAGAGATCCTCGCTTCTGTCCCGGGAACGGCCCTGGCCAGTGACCAGTTGTATCGCGAGGCGGATCTGGCCATCGACTATTGTGAAGATGTCACACCCTTGGGCCGCGAAGCCGTAGAACACATATGTGAAATCTTCAGAAAGCACGGTGCCACGTGTAAAATCTCCTCAATTCATGTGAATGGGTGGTTTGGAGAATATACCAAACTGGAGATGACAAAAATTTTCGTAAAAGACCGCTGGGGGCTGGGCCTGGATCAAGAAAAGCAACATTTCATTTTTTGCGGAGACTCACCCAATGATGAGCCGATGTTCGCGTATTTTCCATATTCCGCGGGTGTTAAAAATGTTTTGCGCTTTACCGATCAAATAAAGCACCTGCCCGCGTATGTGGCAAGCCGTGATGGAGGGGAGGGATTTGCGGAAATTGTGGAACACATCTTAGGCCACCGCGTGAAATAATGTTTCCGAGCATGCAGGAACTCTGCGCCCGAATTTAGCACCACCTGTCAAATAATTTCCTCATCCTGAGGCTGCTTTTCATCCTGAGGCTGATCTGAGGCCTCCTCGGGGGTGTCATTGCCTTTATCCAGTTTGCGCTGTCTTTTTTCCTCTTGCTTTTTTTTCCTTGCCAATTCTTTCTGCCGTTTTTTAAATGAATAATTTGATCTTGCCAAATTATTACCTCCTTGGTGGATATTCCTGATAATTTCAAAAAGAAGCTGTCTTGCGAAACAAAAGGGCACCCCTTTGTTGTTGGAAGGAATGCCCTTTAATACTCAGAAACAAAAAATTAAACCACAGTGACATTTGCAGCGGCAGGACCCTTTTGCCCCTGCTCGATGTCAAACGTAACGCGGTCGCCTTCATTTAGAGATTTAAAACCTTCGGCGTTGATTGCTGAATGGTGAACAAACACATCCGGTCCGTCTTCCTGCTCAATAAAACCAAAACCCTTGCGGTCACTAAACCACTTAACAGTTCCCTCTGCCATACTAAGATCCTCCTTCTTTTAATATTATTAAAATCTCAAACTGGAGGATATCACACTGGAAAATGAATTGCTCCTTCAGAAAGAAATCGCCCCGCCAACTGAAGGTAGGGCCCTATTAAATGCGCACACAATAATCGACCCTTGAGCCAAAAGCAAGCCAATTATTTATTCATTGAGAATCGGCATCATTATTGACGTACAAATGCTTTTTCGAAAGACGTCTTCTGATTTAATGGGTTGTTTTCTTTCTTAAGATCTCTCGCAGGTTCGCGGCAAGGCTTTCCGCCAGAAGATGCTTGTCCAGCCCGGCTTTAAGCCCGTCAACCAGAATACTCAAACTTGCCACAACTTCATCGTTTGGTCCGGGCAGTGCAGCGATGAGGGTATCATTATGATGTCCCACGGCAATTTTAATCCCATCCTTCACATGCCGCCCGGTGCCGATCTGGAAGTGACAGATATAGGGTGCTGCCGCCCCTGAATCCAGGTCTCTTATCGCCGCCACAGTATGATCCTTGTCCTCCGCCCCCACACCGCCGGTGGTTACAATCAGACCATAGCCACCATACTCGGCAACCTGGCGCAATTTTGCAGCGATAAAGAACCGATCGTCCTTTAATGTCTCGCCCTGTGTTACTTTATACCCGGCCGCGGACAGATGCTTCGCAATTGCCGGCGTGTTGGTGTCTTCGATCTGGCCTTGGGCCACCTCGGTTCCGGTGGAGAACACCATGACTCTCCGGGAGATATTCTGGCGTATTTCAGCGGCCATCTGCTCGGATCGGCGCAGGGCATGGATTGCAGGTTCCTGATCCATTGCGATCCATCCCAGCATGCCGTCAGAATAAACGCCGGTTTCAGCCGAAACTGATACCCCGGGAAGTTTGTCCAGTCCATTCAGCAATTGTTGCTTCTTTCCGACAATATCGTATGCGTTTACGCAGGTATTAAGGATATCCAGGGTCAAAGATGCATTGTGATAGTCGACGACCAATACTTCGTTTCGATCTAAGCCCAGGATTTCGGCTGCCTGCGCCGCAATATCGGTTAGGTTCGCATTATGCAGAAATATTTTCTCAATTTTTAATTCTGTCTTTGTC
Source organism: uncultured Desulfobacteraceae bacterium (assembly GCA_964572695.1). Lineage (GTDB taxonomy): Bacteria > Desulfobacterota > Desulfobacteria > Desulfobacterales > CAZHA01 > CAZHAH01. Next base: position 7,642 of record CAZNFS010000062.1, on the reverse strand, counting down.
AGCAGGTCATATTTTTTCATGTATCTCCACGACTTCAAGTTTAAGATCCAACAGGGGCGCATCAACGATCTGTCTTCCGATTTCCAGGATATCCACCGGCAGATCCTTGAACCGATCAATATCTTCAATCTTTACGCTGCCGCCGAATGCGATCTTTATCCTGTCTCTTAAACCTTTTCGATTCAGAAGGTCCGCTATTTCCCGGAGATCCCCCGGTTGTCCGCTGTCCACGAATATTATATCCGCCCTGAGTTCCGCGGCCTCACAGGCTTCCAAGGCGATATCCTTTTGCCGGCCTTTGATCTGCACGACCTTTTTAAAACCCGTAAAATGCGCCACTGCCTGCAGACTGCTTTTGATGCCTCCCAGCATTTGAATGTAGTTCTTATCCAGGTAAATGAAGGGATCTTTGCTGATACGGAAATAGCCGCCCCCGGTAACGATCGCATCTCGTATGATCTGTTTAAGAACAAGCGGCATTTTTTCCAGGCCCCGCAGACGATCTGGATGTCGGGGCCGGCCCGGTCGACACAATTTCGGGTGGCAGTTGCAATCCCCGAGGGCTTTGCAACAAGCCCGATCAGTTGATCCTCCGCAACGGCAATCTGCTTCGGATTACCACATACCGTTGCAATCACATCCCCGCTCTGAACGGCTTGCCTGTCTTCCGCCGTCCGGAGGATGCCCAGCCCGAGTGATTCGGCTTTGTCTTTGGCTGCCTGTATCCCGGCAATAACCCCGGCGTCTTCTGCAATAATATCGGCCGTTACCGACCGAGTCATTACACGTTTAAATATGTCATCCCTTAAATCCTGCATTTAACCTCAAATAGCCTCCGAAGGGTCGATACCGCGCTGTTTCAGCCACATGGGTAAAAACGTTTCATCCACTTTGCGGCTGACCTCGGGCGCTTTGTCCATCAAAAGCCGGGCCATGGAGGGGCTGCAATTGATATGCCCGAAATTGCCGTCAAAGATAATGATTTTATCGGTCTGATAGAGATCTTGCGCCTGGTCCATTGCGCCGTTTAAATCCTTGGCGGTCTTGGCAACCTCGGTGATATAGGGATTGCAATGATCCGCCTTCCACATGGCGGCATGGTCTTCGCCGGCGATTACAATCGGTGTTTGTTCCAGGCCCAGATAGTTTATTCCCGGCCAGGCCTGATTCAAAACGATCACCTTAATGGCCGGATTGGCGAGCATCGGAACCACTTCGCCCTTTGCATTCTTTTTAAACCCGCCCAGGACCTTTGGGATTGAGAGATCAAAAAGATCATCGTGGGCGTGCATAAAAACGCCGAAAATAACACCACCGGCATGGATATAAAATCCCCACCGGCCGCCATCCACTACCGCAATACATTCATCGATCGCATTTAAAAGCAGCATCATTTTGCCGTATTTTCTCAGATGACTGATGGTGATTCTTTTATCGATGGCTGCAAGATCCTTGTCGGCGTCTATCGCCAATATCCCGGCCGGAGAATGTCTTAAAACACAGGAAAAGGCATAACGCTCCTGAATGAATGATGAATTAAAAATAGCCATCGGCAGAAAATTGGAGGACCGATTGGCAAAATTCATGTGATAAATAGACCGCGTCTCGAAACGAACATACGACATGCCAAACGGCTTATAGGCCCTTTGAATTTGTCGATTATAATAAATCTCTCTGGGGTCATCATAATATGAATGCACAAACCAGTCCCCATCGAATATCTTCTTGATTCCATAAACGGTTCCAATTTCGGTCTCAATCGCCACATCTTTGTCATAAGGACCATATCGAGATACCTGGCCCTCGAAACGATGTTTAAGGTCATAATGGGCAATGAATTCATCCGCTTCCCTGAATCCACTGTAAGCCCCCACCATCAGCCGAACGTCCTTACAGCCGGTCCTGTCCTGGATATTGGCCTTGAGCGCTTTAAGCATTCTCACATAGGGCTCACCCCCCATGATGCTGTACCCATGCTCCGAGCTTAGCAATTTGACCGTATCCCCGGGCTTTATCATCTCCATATCGACCGCCGAAAGCGCCTCGCCGGCGGCTTTTTCTATTACGGAAAGGTCGTCTCCATCACCATAAATACGATCCGTAATGTCCGGGAAAAGATCGCCGACCGCCACGGAAACCATATCCAGTATATTTACGGCCCGCTCTTTGGGCCTGGGACCGTAAAATGATTCCATTAACGCCGGTGGTTGGACGGCCGGGCTATACATGCTTTTCCTCCTTTGAATCAGAGTGCGTACGCCTTTTTTTCAACCTTTTCCAGTCTTCTCCGACACAACATTGGGGGTAGGCCGTATCGATCTGCATCACCTTCTCCTCCGGAAGATCGCTAAGGGAAAGTGTAAGCTTAATCCAGCGCCTGTCCGGTGGATTATCCACATCAACCCCACAGGCCTCCAGCACCTGAAAAATCCTTGTTATGCAATAAATGCCGCAACCCGCGCGAAGACCGGTCAGCGCGCAAAGATCCTCGGGCGTTTTGGCACCTTTTAAAATAGCGGCGACGGCTTCTTTGCCCGTGGTTCGGGTGCAACCGCAAATCGGCATATGGGGAAGCAGGCCGGCCTTTGCGCAAAGCGTTTTTAGCTGCCGTTCATCAAGATCTGCGTGGTCCACATATCGAATGATCGGCGAGGAACGGGGTCCCCGGCTGATGGCGTTTTCCCGATTGCAGCGGTCGATGCAGCGTTGACAGTCGATGCACCGATTTGCATCGATCATTGCCAAATTCGCCGCCATCTCTATGGCACCGGCCGGACAGACACTTTCGCAAAGTTTGCACCCGGTACATTTTTCCTCCTCGACTTGTGCTAAAAACGCTAATTGAATCATTGTCTACCCCTCTTAATTTCTGATTGTGCTGAAACCGAATATCAGATCCGGCCGAAACGCTATCTGCTCTTTAGCAGGATGCGGGCATCCACCACATCCAGGTCCTTTTCATGGACGATTACCGGGTTGAGATCCATCTCCTGGATTTCAGGGTAGGCTTCAATAACTTCGGAAACGGTCAGCAGCAACCGGGTCAGCCCTTTTTGGTCACAGACCGCCCTGCCCCGGACCCCATTTAAGATGGGAAAGGATTGGGTCTCTTTAATCATGCTGCGCGCGGAATAGGGCGAGATGGGAAGGACCCTGAAAGAAACGTCCTTTAAAATTTCAACCATGATGCCGCCCAGGCCGTACATGATAATCGGCCCGAACTGGTCGTCGATCTTGGTGCCGATGATAACTTCCACCCCCGGCTCTGACATGGGGGAAACCAGTACACCATGAACTTCCGCCTCCGGATTGTAGCTGCGGGCGTTTGTAATGATTTCTTTAAACGCCTTTCTGACCTGCTGGGCTGAGCCGAGATTGATCCGCACCCCGCCTGCATCGCTTTTGTGCAGAATATCCGGGGAAACGATTTTAAGGGCCACATCGCCCTTGAACTTTTTGGCCTGCAGAACCGCGGCTTCCGCTGTCTGAGCAAGAACATCCTCCATCGCCGGTACGCCGTGCCGGCGCAGCAGTGCTTTGGCCTCGTGTTCTAACAGCGTATCCCGCCCTTCCTTGAGCGCGGTCGTGATTATTTTTTGACCTTTTTTTTGGGCTTTGGCGCCGGCGTTGATAATGAACTTTGCCCTGGGGTGGTATGATTTGAGATATGCGCCGTAATCTGAAAGCGCGGCCATACATTTGCAGGCAACATCCAGGGAATCGTACACGGTGATGCCGTAATAACGCAACAGATCCAGGGCGTGGGGTTTGACCGAACTGAACAGACTATGAACAATAACAGACTTTTTATATTGCCTGACCATTTTGCCCATCTGATGGGCGGCGTCTTCTTCCATGAGCGCAAGGCTTTCCTCAAATCGGATACCATAACCGCCGAAAAGACCAACGATCAGAAGCCCCCCGACGCTGGGATCCTGAAGCATGATCCTGGCACAATCGGCAAATACCGACGGGTCGCTGTCGGTTCCGCCGGCCACATCCACCGGATTTGGCACGGAAGCGGCGGCCGGAAGTATTTTTTTCAGCTTGTTCTGTGTTTTTTGTGAAAGTTCAGGAATTTCCAGCCCCAGGTCGGTAAGTTCATCCGCCGCAATGGTGGCATGACCGCCCCCATCCGCCAGGATGGCCACCCCCTTGCTTTTCATGGGCGGCAGGCTCGACAAACTTTCTGCGACCGGAAATAGTTGATCCGACCGTTCCACCACGATAATGCCGGCCCGTTGAAATGCGCCCCGGGAGACTTCCGACATGCCCGCCAGGGCGCCGGTGTGGGAGCCGGCCGAGCGTCGGCCCGTGACCGACCGGCCGCTTTTCAAAATGACGATGGGCTTGTCCTTGGTGGTTTGATATGCCTGCTGCAAAAATTTCCGGCCCTCGCGCATCCCTTCCACATACATCAGGATGGCGCGGGTTTCGGGGTCCTGCCGGAAAAATTCCAGATACTCGTGAAACTTGATGCCTGCCTCGTTGCCCACCCCCACATAATAAGAAAATCCTTTGCGGCTTTTCAACTTGGCTTCGGTAATCAGAGTCAGGGCCATGTTGCCGCTTTGGGAAAGCAGCGCGATATCGCCTTTGGGCACATCGCGCATACCCACAAGATTCAGGCTGCCTTTGAGATTCATCATGCCGGAGGTGTTCGGCCCGATGATGCGAATCCCGTATTTGTGTGCCGTTTCCACCATCTGCCGTTCCAGCTCCCGGCCACCGGTACCGGTTTCCCCAAAGCCGCCGGCAATAATCACCGCACCTTTGACGCCTTTTTTTCCGCATTCTTCCAGGATAGGCGCTATGGTCCTGGCCGGTGTGGTGATAAGGGCAATGTCCACCGATCTGCCGATGTCCGCAATCTTTTTATAACACCGAAATCCGAGGATATTGCTCTCTTTGGGGTTGACCGGATATATCGCACCGGTATATTTCTCCGCCAACAGCGTCCGGATCGCCTGATAGCCTCTTTTCGTTTTGGATCGTGATGCCCCGACGATGGCCACGGATTCGGCATTCAATATTCTTTGAAGCGACATGGCTATGTATCCTCTTCTGTTTTTTCTTTTTTACGGCTTTCAAACGTTTGAAGAGCGTCCTGCCGTTCTTTGGTGGACACACAGGCCAGGCATGCCTCGACCTCATAGTCCATCAGCGCGTCGAGACTGACACCGTTCTGGGCCATGAGAAGACCTTTCTTGATCATTTTAAGCGAAAACGCCGAATTGGCGGCAATCTTTTGCGCCATCTCCCGGGCGTCGGCCATCAGCCGTTCCGGCGGTACGGCCCGGTTCACCAGCCCGATCTTTTCCGCGCTTTTACCGTCGATATATTCGCCGGTAAACAACAGCTCGCGGGCCTTTGCCGGGCCAATCAGATCCTGAACCAGACGCATGGCCCCGCCCGTGACCGACGAGGTCACCTTTGCTTCGGGTGAACCGATTTGCGCATCTTCGGCGCAAAGCCTCAGATCGCATGCCAACGCCAGTTCATATCCAGAACCCAGCGCGTATCCGTTAACAGCCGCAATGGTGGGCTTTTCAAACCGGATGATTTTTCTGGTGGCTTCCTGAAGTTCTTCCAGATAATCCCGGTATGCTTCCGGGCTTCTGGTTTTGGACTCCTTTAAATCCGCCCCGGTGGAAAACGCCCGTCCGGCGCCGGTAATGATGACCACCTTGATGTGGGAATCGGTTTTGGCATCTTCCAATGCGTGTTGAAAATCGACCCACAATTGTTTGTTCATGGCATTTAGGACTTTTGGGCGATTGAGAATGATGGTTGCGACGGCATCTTGTTTTTCATAGATGATGCATTCAAAGTTCATGGGGCCTCCTGCGTTTTATTTTTAGTTCCCGCCCAATTGTCGCCCCAGCGCGGCGACAATCTCCTTGCCGTAGGCCGCCCGCTTTTCGAGGATATCCTGGCGAATAAGCCGTCCAATCTCCCAGTAAAGCCTGTTGAGTCCGGCATTGACCGCTTGCGCCACTTGGCGGCGGGCCGAGAGCAATCAGGTCGCGAATGTCGGTCAGAAGCGACTGGTTCATCGGGGTGGACACCTTAGCTGCTGTTTCGTTTTCCATTTTGGCTTTTTTGCGGCTTCATGGTCTTCCATTCAAATCTGGAAAAATTCTTTATTGTGCATTAACCACATAAACGCTTGTGACGCATTTGTGATGGTGAATTTGGGATCAAAGAATCTGCTGTTCGTTTTCTTTTCATCCCGTTCAAATCGGTGCACTGGCGACGACTCCGATTCCCAGCTTCCGCTCATTGATCATTGGCTCCAATAGCCCGGGTTCACCCTTCAGAGCATACAGGAAATCTGCACCCCAACTTGGTGCAAAAGCCCAATTTTTCATATTTATCATTCTGGGGTCTTAAGGCAATAGATTTCATCGATGCCCTATAGCATTTCGAGGCAATAATGGAGCTGGCAAAAATGTTGGCTTAAGCCTTGAAGCCACTAAAATCCCAAAGGAGATGAGAGCGATATGAAATGGAAAAGGACTGTTGAGCTACCGGACCCGCTCATTGAGCCTGATGATGTGTTCGAAACCCTGAACGGCTGCTTTAACAGTAACCAGATTGAAAAGATCACCAATAGGCTGTTAAAGCACAAAAGAATCCCTGAATTTATTTGTGGGATTAATTATTGATGGCCTCCAGGTATTTTTTTTAGTTCGTATGCTGATATTGTTTATAAAAAACAAGAAATTTTGATGCCTTAATACATGGGGAGGCGGTAATTTACACAAAATAGCCATCTTATTAAAAACCCTGGAGGATCTTAGCGAACTTGAAGATAATTAGGTTTGAAAGGATCTTTTTTAAATGTTATATTCCGTTTTGTGCTTAAATATTGCATTACGCTTTTATTGTTTTCCTAGGGTCCTTTATCCACTTAACATTTCCCCTTTATTTTCAGGAGGATTGTCATGGCGACGAAACTTTCTATTATCAATTTTAAGGGTGGGGTTGGGAAAACCACTTTAGCTTTTCATCTTGCCTGTTATCTCTCAAAAGAAAATAGAGTCCTAATTATTGACATAGATCACCAATCCAGCCTGTCGATTGTTATACTTGGTGGAAGATTATGGGAGGGCTTCTCATCCAGAGGGGAAACTAGCAATAGGATATTTGAATCATTTTGCAATCGACATGTTGACATGCCAGATGACGAAATCATTGTTTCAAATCCGTTCCATTTGAGGGATCCAAGATATAATTTCTACCCTCGTCTCGATTTGGTGCCGGCGCAATTTGAGTTAGATGACACAGAAATAGAATTAGCATCAACAACTATAGGAGGGCCAACTGTATCCGATTGGGATAAAAGAACCCTTTTGGCAGCGTGGATTGATGAGGTTGATGCAAACGATGAGTATGACTATATAATTTTCGATTGCCCACCTGCAACCAAGCTTGTCAGTCAAAATGCTCTGGCCGCTAGCGATTATTTCCTTATTCCTGTTATACCCGATGAAATGTCCAGCCGAGGAGTTACCCATTTCAGAAATTTAGTTCAGAATAAAATTGATGCTAAATTGATTTTTTTAAGACAGGCTGCAGGCATTAGCTGCTACGTCTCAATTTAAGTGAACCTGGATGTACCACTTTAGCTGACATCGCA
>CAZNFS010000061.1:0-15711 GCA_964572695.1 uncultured Desulfobacteraceae bacterium | reverse complement strand
TATCTGCTGGTGACACCGAGTATTCTTTTCTTTTGCATGGCGGATACGATTCCGGAATCGAAACGTTTTTGCGAAGTCCCCAGCCCAGCGCCTTGAACTTTTCCTGGTCCGTTTTGCCTTCCAATCGTAAGGCCCAAGCCAGCGCAAGATCCATGCTATAATGTTTTGCAATGTAATCCATATCCCGGCCCTAGGAGACTAAATTACCAATTTCGCTAAAATTGGCATTATTGGTAATTTGAGAAACTCTTTGTTGATTTACCCCCACCACGCCCGTAATCTGCTCTTGGGTCCAGCCAAGGCATCTTAAACGGATGATAACGATGTCCCGGCCGGCCCTTTGGCGTGCTCGCTAACCCCGCGGCAAGCCACGGGGAATGCGCTCGCTGTTGCGGTTCAACCTTTAATCCGTTCCACGTATTCACCCGAACGGGTGTCAATGCGGACGGATTCGCCCTCTTCAATAAACGGCGGAACCTGAATGACATGGCCGGTCTCCAGCGTAACCGGTTTCGTACTCCCGGAAGCCGTATCTCCCTTTATCCATGGATCGGCCTGGACGATTTTCAGTTCGACAAAATTGGGAAGCGACAGTTCGATTGGATTTCCCTCAAAAAAAAGAACATTGCAGACGGTATTCTCCTTTAGAAAATTTTTCGCTTCACCGACTTGGTCTTCAGACAGTTCCTCCTGATCATATGTGGCGGTGTTCATAAAGCAGTATTTTTCACCGTCGGAATAGAGATATTCCATCGCATGTTCCTCTAAATTGGCTTCGCCCATTTTTTCACCGGACCGAAAAGTCCGGTCAACGAGTCCACCGCTAAGCATATTTTTCAACTTGCATTTGTAAAGCGCCTGCCCCTTTCCCGGTTTCACAAACTCAAATTGTGCCACCACATAGGGTTCGCCGTTCAGTTCGATCTTGAGACCCTTTCTGAGATCACTGCTTTCGTACATGGATTAGCCTACCCCCTTTCACTCATTAAAAAAATCTTTACGTTGGTCAGTCTAGATACACCACCCTGATGAGTTCTTCAAGTGCCGTAAGATAAAAACCCACATCCCATGTCCGTAAATGCGTCTCTTTTTTAGGGATATCCAATACATCCAATCTGCTTGACTATATTGCCTATTTAACATATTAATTTGCTTGAATTATTTTGTAGGTTCTCCCAATATACAGCCAGAATTTTTAAATTCCACCGAATACGTTCCAAGGCTAGCATCGAATAGCGGTGTCAGTAAATTTCGTGCGTAACAACTGTTTTCCTGTTTTGACCGATGAAAAATCGATTTTAAACAGCGTCCCTATCAATTGAAATGAATAGCTTTAACGAGAAAAAAATGATTTTAGACAATAAAAATACAAATCTAAAAGTTCATGAATGGATTGCCCAATATACAAAAGAGGGAATATTCAACCTGGTAACCAGATACTTTACAATTGGTGCGCTTGCATATCTATCCGATAAAATTAATGAAAAAATTCCCGAGATTGGGCAGCCACTGACTGCCCTTTTGAAAAAGGCAGAAACAAAAAATTTACCTAAGGATAGCTTAAGGATCGACAGTGAAAGGCAACGATGCCCTCTTTAAATGAACTCCCCGCCAAGTGCACAGATTGCAACAAATCAACAGTGTCACGCCTTCACAGAAGGTGTCGTTTTTGCAATGAGCTTGAGTTTGAGGAATCGGTTTTATGTGAATTGAACCGATGCATTCAAAGCAGATCAGATTTTGAATGTCATGCTTTCCAGCCGATGCTTAAACTTGTAGGACCATCAAAAAACAAAGTGCCCCGATTTGATGATAATCCCCCAAGAGAAATCAAAAAGAATTTTATCTCGGAACTACTCAAATCGGACAAGATTAAGTATGAAAAGGCCTTAGCCTTGCAGAAATTAGCTCGTGATCCGGATGGTGTGTATGTTCTGCTCAAATACCATTTTGCCTGGAATGTGTCCCTCAGAAGATCTGTTTACAGCCCTGCCAATAACTTCTTTGATTTTGTTAGTGATACCTTTCTGAAATGCAGTGAACCGACCGGGGGATTTGTGAATCTGCTCTATCTGGCTCCGGATCATATACATTTATATGTAGAATCGGATGGTGAGCTCTCGATAGAGGAAATCGCCCACAGGATTAAGCAATTTTCCAACGATGCCATACTGGAGAAATATCCTCTATTAAGAGATAAGCTTAGTGGGAATACTGAAATCTGGGATGAAGCGTATTTTTCAGAAACGATAGGGTGATGTAAGTGAGAGAAAGAATAGCTAATAAATAGTGCGCAAATAGTTTTAAAATTATATTGCGCATTGTTGCGCAATATGGCATTTTCCATTTCAAAATTATCTTTAATATAATTTCCTGATTTAAAAGTGGTTTCTTTTTTACAGCTAAATTTAATTTTAATAAGAAACGCAGGTGAGCATGCTCTCTTTTATACCCGGCACCAAAATAGAAAATGAATTGAAAATGCTCCAGGAATTGTTTGTGGAAACATATAGAGACCTGGGGGATTTATCTCCAAACGAGGCAAAATATTTGAATCGTTTTGCGCTCATTAGCAATATCGGCGCGTCTACCCGGATAGAGAATGCCGTCTTGACAGATCAGGAAATCGAATGGATCGATACGGCCTTGAATGAGAATGGCAAAACCACCGCCTTTGATGAAAAAAGGACTTTTATTCTGGACAAAATCTCAAAAGATAGAGAACGAAGCATTGAGGAGGTGGTCGGCTGCCGACAGGTATTAACAACCATTTATCTGCAAGCATATGAGCTTTTCCCTTTAACTGAGGTCGTAATCCGTAGCCTTCATCATGATTTGCTACGCTATTATCCTGAGGCCGCACATCATGCCGGCGGATATAAAACAGCGCCGAACCGAGTGGTTTTCATCAATCATGACACCGGGGAACATCGAGTGGTATTAGATCCGGCACCACCGGGTATTGTTACCAATACAGCTATGGCAGAACTGGTTCAATGGTATAATAATACTATCCGGCAATATCAATGGCCGCTGCTGGTTGCCGCTGAGTTTGTTTTTCGATTTCTGTCCATTCACCCTTTCCAGGATGGCAATGGAAGGCTTGGACGGGCCCTTTTTTTACTCGCCTTATTACAGTCAAAAGATAAATATTTAACAGCGGTCAGCCCTTTTATTGCCTTTGACCGCCATATTGAACAAAACCGGTCCCTTTACTATACTGTTTTGCATCAAAGTTCGGCCAGCAAGTTTCGAGCCGATCCTGCCAATTATAATTTGGAACCATTGGTCTGGTTTTTTATCAAAATTACTAAATCTGCCTTGGCCGATATCGAAATTTATCGCCGAAAATATACAAACTTACAACAGCTTTCTGAATCGTCACTGGCTGTTTTAAACCGCTTTAAAGCCACTCCGGAAAAGCGGTTGAAAGTAGCCGGTATCGTAACGGAGACAGGACTGCCGCGCCGGACAGTACAATATGCGCTCAATACGCTAACCAGACAAGATTTTATCCGGCTGCTTGGACGGGGAGCGGCAAGTCGCTATCAGCTTTTGTTTTAAAGCAAAAACAGCTGCCGAAACAATTGTGGAAAAGGAATTGAGTTGACATTTCGAGCCGTCTAAAACATATACATCGTAGTTTCAACAAGCAGGCAGCCACATGATATTAATCATCGATTTTGGATCTCAGTTCAACCAACTGATCGCACGGCGGGTACGCGAACTGCGCGTATACTGTCAAATCGAACCGCCCACCATCGACATTGAATCAATCCGCAAGCTGCAGCCGCAAGGGATCATCCTTTCAGGCGGACCTGCAAGCATCTACGAAAAAAACAGCCCCAAAGCGGACGAAGGCATTTTCCAATTGAATGTCCCGGTTCTCGGAATCTGCTATGGCATGCAGTTCATGGTTCATGCCCTCGGCGGTACGGTGCAAAAAGCCGGCAAAAGAGAGTATGGGTTTGCCGAACTTGACCTAAAAAAGACCGCAGCCCTGTTTAAAAACGTTCCCAGGGCCACTCAATGCTGGATGAGCCATGGAGATTCGATCACGAAACTGCCGGCAGGGTTTAAACCCACCGCCAAAACGCGCAACACGCCTATGGCCGCCATGGAGTATAAGCAAAAAAAACTTTATGGGCTTCAGTTTCACCCCGAAGTGCATCATACGCCCCGGGGCAAAAAAATGCTGCGCAATTTCCTGTTCGATATTTGTCGCTGCCGGCCGACCTGGAATATGAAATCATTTGCCGAAGATGCCATCCATCAGATTAAGGAAACGGTTAAAGATCATAAGGTCATCCTGGGATTAAGCGGCGGGGTCGATTCATCGGTAAGCGCCATGCTGATCCACAAGGCCATCGGTAAAAATCTGATATGCATCTTTGTGGACAATGGACTGCTGCGAAAAAATGAAACGGTTAATCTTAAGAAAACGTTAAAACTTCACCTGGGTCTGAACATTCGGTTTGTGAGCGCCAAAAAACGCTTTTTGGACCCCCTGTCGAAAGTAACCGATCCCGAAAAAAAACGCAAAATCATCGGCCGGGTCTTCATGCAAGTTTTCGAAGCCGAAGCCAAAAAAATAAAAGGGGCCAAATTTTTTGCCCAGGGCACGCTGTACCCCGACGTCATCGAATCGATTTCTGCCTTTGGCGGCCCGACTGCAGTGATCAAATCTCACCACAATGTGGGCGGCCTGCCCAAAAGGATGAAGCTCAAACTCGTCGAACCCCTGAAATATCTCTTTAAGGATGAGGTCCGCAAGCTGGGTAATACGTTGAATTTGCCGGATAAACTCATTTGGCGGCAACCATTTCCGGGCCCGGGTCTGGCCGTGCGAATTATTGGTGAAGTCACCCGGCGACGGCTCTCCATCTTAAGGGCTGCCGATGAGGTTTTGCTTGAAGAAATTAGAAATAATGGTTATTATAAAAAGTTGTGGCAATCATTTGCGGTTTTGCTCCCGTTGAAGAGCGTCGGCATCATGGGCGATATGCGGACCTATGAACATATTGTCGCCATTCGAGCCGTTACCAGCAAAGATGCGATGACGGCTGATTGGGCCAAACTGCCGCATAAACTCCTTGGCCAAATTGCCAATCGAATGATCAACGAAGTCAGGGGCGTCAACCGGGTTGTTTACGATATCAGTTCCAAACCACCCAGCACTATTGAATGGGAATAAGGGTTCACGAAAGAATAAGTTCACAAAGCTTAGGCGGTGAGGCGCCTACCTGGCAAGGCGTGAAAGTGCAGGAATATCTGGATATTCCGAGCTTTCGTAACACGGCCCGGTGGGATGCATCGGCGAGTAAAATGTGAAGTTATTTTTGAGTGAGCCCTAAGGATCGCTCGATTAGGGTAAGAATTTATGGCAGCTAGAAGATCTTCTAATTTCAGGGTAGAATTTGACGATGACCCCGATGTCGCTTACCGGCCTGAAAGGGATGACTACAAAATTGAAAAACTGAGTCAACGCGTGACGCTTTTTTTTGTCCTATTTCCCTGTCTGATCGGAATCATTTTTTTTGTGGCCTACCTCGATGTCAAAGGCAGGGTAAGTCAGACCAGCAGCTCAGGGGCTTATGGATTCGAAAAGCTTTCCAAAGATCTTGAGTCCCGCTTCTCCTCACTTTCACTTAAACAAGCCAAGCTTGAAGAAGCCCTCTCCCAAAAAACGACTGCTTTAGAAAAATCCAGTGCTGAATTAAAAGCCGGCCTTGAGCAGGTGAGATCTGGCTTTAAAGCCGAGATTAAAAAGCTGCAGACAACCAGTAAATCCGGCACCCGGCAAATCCAGAAACAGATTCAGAAACAGATTCAACAGTTTCAGGGTGCCGTTGCAAAAAATAAAAAATCTTTGGCACCCCTTCTGGATGGACTGAACACGATTTCATCTGATATCGAGATTCTTGACAAACGGGTCACCCAGGAACTGGCCGATATCAAAGGAGCCACCGCTAAGGCTAAAAATGAATTGGGTAAATTAAAAAATGAATCGGGTAAATTAAAAACCGGTGTTGCTTCTCTATCATCAGATAAGATTGGCGCCAAAAAACTGGCTTTAGCCCTAAAAAAAGAAAAGGTTGGCTATGACGCCCAATTAGCTGAAACTGCTAAGAAAATTCAAAAGCAGATCGGATCGCTTGAAGACAGTATCGGATCACTCCAGAAAAAAATCGCTGCTCTTGAAAAAATTAAAAAGGCACCACCTGTAAAAAAGGCCTCTAAACCGAAAAAGTCGCCGGCTTCCCCACCCTCCCCCAAAAAACAACCGGCCGCGAAATCGGCGCCCAAAACAATTCCCAAACCTTCCCCTCCAAAAGTGACGCCGCCCGTCAAGAAGCCCGCACCGCAGCCGGCCAAAAAGGCGATCCCGCAACCCCCACCCGAACCGGCTCCCACACCGGTCCCCAAACCCTTGCCTGAACTGGGAACGCCAAAACCGGGTAAAATTCTTGAACAGGAACTGAAAGAGTAACCCAACCTTATGGATATAGAATCATTGACCCAGCTTCTGCAGACGGTGGCCTCCGGAAAAATGGCGGTTGCAGATGCCGCTGAAAGACTCATACATATCACCTATGAAGATATCGATTATGCCCATATCGATCATCATCGATCATTGCGCAAGGGGTTCCCGGAAGTCATATTCGGGCCCGGTAAAACCGTGGACCAGATCGCCGGTATCATGGGAAAAATGGTGCTTCAAGAAAACGTCGTTCTGGTGACACGGATCGATTCGGAAAAAGCCGCCCGAATCATGACTCAATTTCCGGATGCGGCCTACCATGAAGACGCCAAACTGTTGATTTGGGAAAAGGCACCCATCCCGAAACAGGGAAGAGGTACGATCCTGGTCATTTCAGCCGGCACCTCGGACATCCCGGTCGCCAAAGAAGCCTTTCTGACTGCCAAGGCCATGGGCAATGTCGTGGAATCAGTTTTTGATGTCGGCGTGGCCGGAATTCACCGGCTTTTCAGGCACCAGGAGGCCCTGGATCGTGCCGCAGTCCTGGTCGTTGTGGCGGGGATGGAGGGGGCGCTTCCCAGCGTTGTGGGCGGTCTGGTCAGCCGCCCGGTAATAGCGGTGCCGACCAGTGTGGGTTATGGGGTGAATCTGGGAGGGTTGACCCCGCTCTTTGCCATGCTGAACAGCTGTAGTTCAAACATTGCCGTGGTGAATATCGACAACGGCTTCGGAGCCGGGTATATGGCATCGACCATCAACCGAGCTTAATGGATTGACTATTGACGATTGATGATTGTCGATTGATGGTAGTCGCTCCGCTCCATTAATTTTAGAAAATGATAAGTTTCCTTTAAACATCAATCAACAATCGAAAATAATCAATCCCAAAATGCCATTTCCCCTGAAGCGTCGGCGATACCAGCGCTTTTCTGATTTGCATTAAAAATTGACGGCGGGATATCTCACAGGCCCCAAAACGCATCATGTGAGAAGTCGTGACCTGACAGTCGATTAGATCGAAAGATTGTTTTTGCAGATAACGCACCAAGGCCACCAGGGCCACCTTGGAGGCATTGCTGCTTTTGGCAAACATCGATTCCCCGAAAAAACATTTTCCAAGCGAAACGCCATATAGTCCACCCACCAGACGATCTTCGTACCAGGATTCCACCGAATGTGCAAAACCGGATTCATGCAGTCGGCAGTAGGCCGTAATCATCTCTTCTCCGATCCAGGTTCCTTGATTGTGCTTTTTGCGCGTTGAAGCGCAGGTCTTTATCACCTCTTCGAAAGCCAGATCGAGTGTCACTTTAAATTGGGCTCTTCTAATTACTTTTTGGAGGCTTCGGGAGACATGCAGATGATTTGGATAAAGAACCAGCCGGGGGTCGGGCGACCACCACAGGATTGGTTCGCTGTTTGAAAACCAGGGGAAGATCCCCATTCGATAGGCAAGCAGGAGACGCTTTTGTCGAAGATCGCCGCCTACGGCAACCAAACCGCTTTCGGCGGCCATGTGCGGGGGGGGAAATACGAACTCATCCGTCAAAAGATAAACCGGCATAGATTTCGGGAACATCCGCCCGCTGGGAGCGATCAGTTGTAATCAAAGGAGAGCCGATCATCCTCGATACCGACCCGGACGCCCCCCCCCTTCTCCAGGTGACCAAAAAGTATCTCATCCGACAGAACATCTTTGATTTCTTCTTGAATCAGTCGTAAAAGAGGCCGGGCGCCATACAGGGGGTCATAGCCCTTCCGGGCCAACCAGCTTCGCGCATCCGGATCAAGCGTCAGGCTTACCTTCTTGGCATCGAGCTGTTGATTCAGTTCGGCTATGAATTTGTCGACAATCTTCTCCATTATTTCAGTGCTCAGGGAATTAAAGGTTATGATGGCATCCAGCCGATTTCTGAATTCAGGTGTAAAAAATTTTTCGATCGCTTTCTGGCTTTTGCTGGCTTGATCCTTATGCACATCGCCGAATCCGATCGTTTGGGCTGTCATTTCGCGTGACCCTGCATTGGAAGTCATCATCACAATCACATTTCTGAAATCCGCTTGTTTCCCATTATTGTCCGTGAGGGTGGCGTGATCCAGGACCTGCAGCAAAATATTAAAGAGGTCCGGGTGGGCTTTATCGATTTCATCCAGCAAAAGCACACTGTAGGGGTGTTTACGGATACCGTCGGTAAGCAATCCGCCCTGGTCAAATCCGATATATCCCGGAGGGGCACCGATTAAACGCGCCACGGAATGTTTTTCCATATACTCACTCATATCGAAGCGCATGAAATGAATTCCCAGGACCATCGCGATTTGGCGTGCCACCTCGGTTTTACCGACTCCGGTGGGTCCCGAGAACAAAAAAGAGCCTACCGGTCTGCCCGGAGTTCGAAGTCCGGCGCGAGAACGTTTGATTGCGGTAACAAGGGATTTAAGGGCGTCGTCCTGACCAAAAACCACACATTTCAATTCATCCTCGATGGATTCCAGCTTCAGCCGGTCTAATGTCGATACTTTGATAGCCGGTATTCCAGCCATGCGGGCAACCACCTTTTCGATATCGGCCGGATGGATTCGTTTGCGGTGAGATGGTCCCTTGAGCCTGATAAAAGCGCCGGTTTCATCCAAAACGTCAATGGCCTTGTCCGGCAGATAGCGATCATTCAGAAACTTGGCGGAAAGTTCTGAGGCAGCCCTCAAAGACCCTTCCGTAAAGGTAATTCCGTGGTGCTCCTCATAGCGGGATTTTAGTCCTTTGAGAATCTTAAAAGACTCAGCGATACTCGGTTCTCGGATTTCAATCTTTTCAAAACGGCGCGCCAGGGCACGATCTTTTTCAAAATAATTCTTGTGCTCTTCATATGTTGTGGAGCCGATGCAGCGCAACTCACCCACAGTCAATGCGGGCTTTAGAATATTGGATGCGTCCATGGAACCGCCGCTGGTCGCTCCTGCGCCCACGATGGTGTGGATTTCATCGATAAACAGAATGGCATCCTTTTCCTTTTTCAGCTCGGCCAAAACCCCCTTTAAGCGTTGTTCAAAATCACCTCGAAACTTGGTGCCAGCTAAAAGGGCTCCCAGGTCAAGAGAGAAGATGCGCACGTTTTTCAAGATATCCGGGACTTGACCATTATAGATGATCTGCGCCAGACCTTCGACCATGGCGGTCTTGCCGACCCCGGGATCTCCCACAAAGACAGGATTATTTTTTCTGCGGCGGCACAGAATCTGCATGGTCCGCTCCAGTTCCGCTTGCCGGCCGATCACCGGATCAAGTCTCCCTTCTGAAACCAAACGGCCTAAATCGATTGTAAAATCTTTGAGCGGGTCCTTCTGCTTCCGTTTTGCCTTGTCTGTTTTGACAAAACCACCCGCCCCTTCGGCTGGCGACACTTTTTTAATGTTATGCGAAATATACTCTAATACATCGAGACGCGTGATCCCTTCACTGCGGAGGAAATATTCGGCGTGAGACTCCTTTTCTTGAAAGATGGAAGCCAAAACATCACTGACCGATACCTCTCTTTTTTCAGAGTAACGGGCGTGGTTTACGGCTCTTTGAATGACGCGCTGAAAACCGATGGTTTGTTGCAGCACATATTCATTTCCTTCAGGAATCGGTTCCATACGTTCGTTGAAAAAATCTTCCAAGACCTGTTTTAGATTTTCAACATTTCCCGTGCAATTCTCAACGATTTCTATGCCTTCATTATCGTGCAGAATTGCGAAAAGAACATGTTCGATACTCACATATTCGTGCCGTCGCTTCTTGGCATCGGCCACCGCAAAGCCGAGTGTTTGGCTTAATTCCTTGCTAATCATTCTTTATTCCCTCTCCATCGTGCATTTAAGGGGAAAGTCTCTCTCGCGGGCAAACATATGCACCGTGTCGATCTTGGTCTCAGCTATCTCAAAGCTGTAAATCCCACACAGCCCCATACCTCTTTTATGGATATTGAGCATGATTTGGGTCGCTTCTTCCAGGGATTTTTGAAATACAAACATAAGGACTTCGACCACAAAGTCCATTGTCGTGTAGTCATCATTTAACAAAAAAACCTTATACATCGGAGGCTCGAGTAATTCATCCCGAATGTCCGACGAAACACTTTCTTCAATATCAGTGCCGGGCTGGTCCATTTCACTCCCCCGTGCTAAAAACCCAATAACACCAATCTAAGGTTTCCGGGCTGGAAAATCAAGTCCAAGGCGTTGTGCGCCCAAGCTTACCTCCCACAACATTTTTTGTATTTTTTCCCGCTGCCGCAGGGGCAGGGAGCGTTGCGGCCAACTTTTTTCTGGTCCCTTTTAACCGGCTTGCGACCTGGCGCCTCCTCCTCACCTCCTGAGAACACGAGTTTTTGCTCCTGTGGGCGTCGCAAATCATCGATGTGTTCGGACTCACCGATTTGAATTCGGAATAAGATTTCCAGGGTTTCTTCTTTTATGCGCGAAATCATGCCCTCAAACATTTCAAAGCCTTCCCGCTTATAGACGATCAAAGGATCCTGCTGGGCATAGCCTCTGAGTCCGATCCCCTCTTTTAGGTGATCCATACTCAAAAGATGATCTTTCCACATGTTGTCCACCGTTTGCAGCATTACAAACCGTTCCAGCTCGCGCATGTTTTCCTGGCCGATGCCAGCCTCTCTATCGTGATAGATCCGCATCGAAGCCTCCTGGATGAGTTGGCTCAACCCTTCGGCCGTTAGCCCATCCAGACTATCATCATCGAGTGAATCGAGGCGAAAATTAAATTGCTTTAAAACCGCTTCCCTCAGCCCTTTAAGATCCCATTCTTCGGGCGGTACCCGCTCATCCGCGCAAAGAGCGACGATTTCACTCCCCTTTTCAGCGATCATATTTTCGATTGTCGGCTTGAGACTCTTCCCGTCCAGGGCTTCCCTGCGCTGTTGATAGATGACTTCTCTCTGCTGGTTCATGACATCGTCGTATTCTATAAGCTGTTTACGGATATCGAAATTGTGCCCTTCTACCTTTCTTTGCGCGTTTTCGATCGCTTTGCTGATCATATTGTGTTCGATGGGCTCACCTTCTTCCATCCCCAGCTTTTCCATGATTCCGGTGATCCGTTCACCTCCAAAGATCCGCAGCAGATCATCTTCCAATGCCAGGAAGAAACGCGACGATCCCTGGTCGCCCTGCCGCCCGGATCGTCCTCGCAGCTGATTGTCGATTCGTCGGCTTTCATGCCGCTCGGTCCCCAGGACATGAAGTCCTCCCAGCCCGCTGACACCCTCTCCAAGCACGATATCGGTTCCGCGCCCGGCCATATTGGTCGAGATTGTCACCGCCCCTCTCTGTCCGGCCATGGAAATAATCTCGGCTTCCTTTTCATGGTTTTTGGCATTCAGGATAGTATGCTTTATGCCCCGTTTTTTAAGCTGTTTGCTCAAGCCTTCGGAAACATCTATCGAGACAGTACCGACCAGGATTGGCTGTCCTTTTTCGTGGAGCTCATCGATTTCGTCTAACGCGGCGGCAAATTTTTCTCGGCGGGTTTTGTAAATGCAATCCGGATTATCCGTGCGAATCATGGTTTCATTCGTGGGGATCACCATCACATCGAGATCATATATTTTTTTAAATTCAGCCGCTTCTGTGTCTGCCGTACCGGTCATGCCGGATAATTTATTGTACATCCGAAAATAATTCTGAAAAGTGATTGTGGCCAGGGTCTGGTTTTCGTTTTCGATTTTGACGTTCTCTTTGGCTTCCAGGGCCTGATGCAGACCTTCGCTGTAACGACGGCCCGGCATCAGCCGCCCGGTAAACTCATCCACGATAATCACTTCCCCGTTTTTAACAATATAGTCGACATCCAGTTTGAAAAGTGTGTGTGCTTTAAGCGCCTGATTGATATGATGCAGCAGGTCGATATGTTTGTGATCGTATAAATTGTCGACTTTGAGAATTCTTTCGGCTTTGGCTACCCCCTCATCGGTTAAAATGCTAGCGCGCGCCTTTTCATCCACCGTGTAATCTTCTTCTTTTATGAGTTTGGGAATAATACCGTTGACGTGGTAATAAAGATGGGTCGACTGCTCCGCCGGACCGGAAATGATCAACGGCGTTCGGGCTTCGTCAATTAAGATACTGTCAACCTCATCCACGACAGCAAAGTTGAGTTCAGGCTGGACGAGTGAATCGTTTTCAAATTTCATATTGTCTCTCAGATAGTCAAATCCGAACTCATTATTGGTGCCGTAGGTAATATCGGCCCTGTAAGCTCTTTTTCGCTCTGCGTCATCCATTCCCTGAAGAATGGTCCCCATCGAAAGCCCCATAAATCGATAAATATGCCCCATCCATTCGGTATCCCGCTGGGCCAGATAATCATTAACGGTCACAATATGCACACCTTTGCCGGTCAACGCATTAAGGTATGCCGGAAGTGTTGCGGCCAAAGTTTTACCTTCACCGGTCTTCATCTCAGCGATTTTCCCCAGATGCAGGACTAACCCGCCAATGAGCTGCACGTCAAAATGCCGCATCTTCAAGGTTCGCACGGAAGCCTCGCGTACCGTTGCAAAGGCTTCGGGAAGGATATCATCCAACGCCGACCCTTTTTCCAGGCGCTCTTTAAAAATCGATGTCTGCGCTTTGAGCTGCGCATCACTCATGGCCTGAAGACCGGTTTCGAGTGAATTAATCTTTTCCACCACGGGCTGAAGCGTTTTAAGCTCGCGCTCGTTTTTGCTTCCAAATACCTTGGTTAAAAGCCCTAGCATAATAAAATTCCTTTTTATTTGTTCGGCCGAATTTTATCCTAGTATACACAAAAAGCCAATGGATTTATTGGCGAGGGACTGCGGGTAGATTAACAGTTCGAACATGGGTGCAAAAAAGGAAGGAAACAAGATTTTGAAAAATCAGTTCAGGATATATTTGGCAGGATTTATCTGAATCCCGTTCAGAAGTATTTCGTAATGCACGTGGGATCCCGTTACACGCCCTGTTCTACCAACCAATGCAATAACATCACCTCGTTTCACTTTTTCGCCACGCTTTTTCAACCCCTTGTAAACATGGCCATAGCGGGTCATCATCCCATAGCCGTGATCGATAACGAGGACCTTTCCGAGTCCGCCTTTGCGCCCGATAAATGTGACCTTCCCGGCTGCCGTGGCAACGATGGGTGTCTTGAAGCGGGTCGCGATGTCGAGACCTTTATGAAATTCACGCAATCCGGTAAAGGGCGATTTACGCCATCCAAAACGGGATGTGGTATAGCCGCGGGTGGGCCGAATCGAAGGCGTATGGGCCAGAAGATTGACTTGATTCTTTAAAAGCCCTAAAACGGTTTCAAAATCAACCTTTTGATTGGTGGAGGCTTGTTTGAGTTGATCCACCTGGCTGTTCATTTCGCGAATCAAGCCGCTGTCTTTTTTAGTCAGGTCGGCATGAGCACTTAAATCTTCCGGAATCGATCCGCCGATACCAAATAGCCCCTTTTGGTCTTCCCGCTCACCAATCCCTGCGATGAGGCGAATCTTCTTTTCAAAGCTATTCAGATCGACCAGTTTTGATTTTAATGTGTTGATCTCGTCGGCAAATTTTCGAACCTGCTTGCGCTGGATTTTAACCTCTTCGAATTGACCGGCAATTCTTTTTTCCAGGATCTGAATTTTTAACAGCTCGGTTTTAGCATCGTAATAGTCGGACAGAACGTACCCGGTCAGTGCAAGGCCGGAGATAAGAAACAGGCCTAATAACCATAAAAAAGGTTTAGTCGCCGTTATTTGCTTAACCGGTGATCCTGAATAGTTGAAAATAAAAAAGGAAACTTTTTTGCGCATCGCTGTTAACTGTCGGAATGTCTCTAAGGTGTAGGAAAAGGCGTTTGCAGACTTTACGCTTCCCTAAAATAAATCTTATAATTTCAGGTTGTTATTTGGATCTAAACAGAATTAAAAGTTACCTAACATGAACCCGCCCGGCTTGTCAAGGGGGTAATCTGCGAAATTAATATGAATGTTATTTTGGGGTGTGTCTGTATAGCCGTTCACGGGTTCAGGGTTCAAAGGTTCACGGTTTCGAACCTTTGAACCCTGAACCATTGAACCTGTGAACGGATACAATGGCGTTATTCGATCCCAAGCTTAAATTTAAGGGACTTCAAGGTGTTTTTCATCAGCATGGTAATGGTCATGGGTCCAACCCCGCCGGGCACCGGTGTAATCGAACCGGCAATCTCTTTGGCCGCATCGAAGTCAACATCGCCTTGTAAAATGGCTATTTTTTTGCCCGTCTTTTGGCTTATTTTTTCACCGACCCGGTTGACGCCCACATCGATTACGCACGCACCCGGTTTTATCCATTCCGGTTTTACAAGGCCCGGAACACCCGCTGCCACGACAAGAATATCGGCCCGCTGGCAATGTGCCGCCAGATCCTTTGTGCGTGTATGAACAATTGTAACCGTTGAATTGGCACCGGGACCCTTTTGAAGCATCATATTGGAGATCGGTTTGCCGACGATATTCGATCTTCCGACGACGACCACTTCGGCCCCGCTGGTCTCGACGCCCGCCCGCACGATCATTTCCTGAATGCCCGCCGGGGTGCAGGGTGGAAATCTGACTTCCGACCCCCCGATCATCAACCGCCCCACATTGACCGGATGAAATCCGTCGACATCCTTGTCAGGGTCAATGGCATTGAGAACTTTCTTTTCATCGATGTGCTTGGGCAGGGGTAGCTGCACCAAGATGCCGTGAATCGAATCGTCATTATTGTATTGCTCGATAAGCCCCAGCAGAGTCTCCTCCGAGATATCATCGGGCTGGTCGTCCTGGATCTCTTTGAAACCGAGCCGGATGGCGGTTTTAACCTTCAATGTCACATAAGAGATCGAAGCGGGGTTTGCGCCGACCAAAATGGTCACCAAACCGGGAACCACCCCATGTTTTTCTTTGATTTCTTTGACTTCGGCGGCAACCTCTTCCAGAATCTGTTCTCGGATCTCGGTGCCTTTAATCAGTTTCGCTGACATTTCTTTTCTCCTTTCTTTAAACGTTTTTTAGTATCCATTCATAAATGATCTTTTTGCCGAAGAACTTCGTCCAACACCAAAAATCCACATTTCTGAATTGGACAAGAGTGCCATTATTTAGGCGTGGCCTGGCACTATTTGATGATTTCGTAAAAAGTCGCTAATTCAACTATAGATGGCTAAGTAAAAAGGTTCATATACAAGG
>CAZNFS010000060.1:0-15717 GCA_964572695.1 uncultured Desulfobacteraceae bacterium | reverse complement strand
TAAAATTTCCAAACCAAAAGAGAGCAAAAGAGCCCTAATACCCGGGTTACCTTCTCTTGCATATAGTTCCAAGGTTTAAAGATAACTCTCAAAATATATGACTTATTTATAAAACATCAAACTTAAAGGAAAGAAAGTACCTTTTGGGTTTTATTTGGCGGTACTTTTGCCCAAGAGGGCGCTTACAGGGCAGATGTCCACACAGGCATGACAATCCTGGCACACCATCTTAAGATCGTTTGGATGGCCAAAAAAGGCGATTCGAGTTTCAAATCCTCGCCTGGCAAAGGAGAGGTGTGTTTTTCCGTGTTTATTTTTACACACATAAAGGCATTTTCCGCACAAGATACACCGGTTGGGATAAAGATCGAGACAGGGGTGGCTCCGGTCGCAACCAACCGGCCCCAGCTGTTGCTGAAACCGTTTGGCCTTGAAGCCGACACCCAAGAATTTGGCCATGTCCTGTATAACACAGCGGCGGTTGGACGGGCAATTTTTACAGTCAATCTCGTGCACCGAAAGGAGTAACGCCAAGGCGGCCTTTTGCAATCGTCTAACCGCTGCCGTATCGGTGTGCACCCGCATACCTTCGGCAACCGTTACAGTACACGAAGGGACGGGTCGTTTTTCCCCTTCGATCTCGACCCAGCACATCCGGCAGGATGCCTCGGGTCTTGTCATCCCTTCCAAAAAACATAGATTTGGAATGAAGATGCCGTTGGAAAGGCACGCCTGCAATAGCGTGGTTCCTTCAGGAGCTTCCATAGGGTTGTTATCGATATGGATCTTAACGTTCATGGGATTAAAACAGTTTCAAATTATTAAACCTGCAATTATACGAGTAATTACAAATCTCATTCTCGCTATTCAGGCCCTTATCTAATACATGATAAACTGCATAGGAAAGCTCAGGTTACCCCGGATTCAAGGCGTCCAAGGGCGACGCCATAGTGTGTGCTATTGCGAGCCCTTGGCAACGAAGAAGATGGGGTGACATGGCTTTCCTATTCATTTTTTTCCAGGCGCTCGACTTGCGGCGCCAGGTGAAGCGGTGAAATTTTTTTGACGGCGTTGTAATCCGGGGGACACGCCGCCATGCATTCGCCGCATTTGACACAAATATTCTGATCGATCCCCTTCTTCCGGTTTGAGGTGCTAAAAACCGCGTCAACCGGACAGCATCCGCCGCAGATGTCGCAACCCCGGGCACATTTATCCAGGTCGATGTAAAACGCCGTTAGAGCCCGGCATGTGCCTGCAGGACACTGCTTCTCTTTGATATGGGCGACATACTCGTCTTTGAAATATCGCAGCGATGTTAGAATCGGATTGGGTGCGGTCTTGCCCAGGCCGCACAGCGAACCGTTTTGGATATCCTCACTCAGGGCTTCCAGTTCCATCAGGTCGCTTTCAAGTCCTTCTCCTTGTGTCAGCCGTTTAAGAATATCGAGCAGATGGAACGTTCCGATCCGGCAAAAGGTACATTTCCCGCAGGACTCTTTCTGCGTAAAATCAAGGAAATATCGGGCCACGTCCACCATGCAGGTGTCTTCATCCATTACCACCATACCCCCGGAACCCATCATGGCACCCGCTTTCTTGAGCGAATCAAAATCGATGGGTGTATCCAAAAATTGCGCCGGAAGGCATCCCCCTGACGGCCCTCCGATTTGAACGGCCTTGAAAACCTTTTGTTTGGGAACCCCGCCACAAATATCAAATATCAACGTTCGCAGCGTTACCCCCATGGGAATCTCAACCAGACCCGGATGAACCACATTCCCCACAACCGAAAAGATGGCTGTCCCCGGGCTTTCCCGGGTACCGATCTCGCGAAACCAGTCCGCCCCATGTTCAATAATCGCCGGTATCACAGAAAGTGTCTTGACATTATTGATGACCGTCGGCCTGTCCCCCAGGCCACTTTGGGCCGGGTACGGCGGGCGATGTCGCGGCATCCCCCTTTGCCCTTTTATGGATTGAATCAGGGCTGTTTCTTCGCCACACACAAAAGCGCCCGACCCCTGGAAAACGTCGATTTCAAAATCAAACCCGCTTCCTAAAATCCCCTTTCCCAGAAACCCACGCTCAGCAGCCGCTCTGATGGCCCGGGTCACTGTTTTAACCGCCAGCGGGTATTCCGCCCGTACATAGACGATGGCCTTTTGGATTCCGACAGCGTAGGCACAAATGGCCATTCCCTCTATTATCTGATGCGGGTTGCTCTCCAGGAGGGTTCGGTCCATGTAGGCACCGGGGTCGCCTTCATCGGCATTGCAGATGAGTGTTTTGGATATTGACGGGGACCGGTGTACCAGGGCCCACTTTTGACCGGTGGGAAATCCGGCACCGCCCCTGCCCCGCAGACCCGATTCGCGAATGGTGTTTATGATTTGATCTGCTGAAGTTTGCAGTGCTTTTGCAAAACCTTCATATCCGCCTTCGGCGATGTAATCATCGATATCTTCCGGATCGATACGTCCGGATTTTTCCATCACCAGACGCATTTCCTTATTAAAGCGCGGAAATTCCATGACCGATGGAATCAGTTCATTTTCCTGCATAGCCCCATAAACATGCTCAAAACGCGGATCCCCGCCTTCCAAAAACATTTTGACCAGCATTTTGGCTTTGCCCGGAGTTACCTCATGATAAAAAATGGGCGGGAAACCGGACTGGGGATGGTCGATGATGACCACCGGTTCGGCATAGCAATGACCGATGCACCCCACCGTATGGATCCGGGCCTCAATTTGATGCTCGGCTAACGATTCTTCAAACGTCCTGAGCGTCTCCAGGGCACCGGCCGCAATCCCACAGGTTGCCAGGCCGATGTGTATCCCGGGTACCTGGACGTCTTTAAACGCCATCCGGCGTTGTTCGGCATCTTTGCGAATGGTCTGATATCTCTGGTCGATATCAGCCGGAGGAGTCTGCCTCATTTTCACCTAAACTGAGTATTCAAATTATGTCCTATCAGAATCTTTTTTTTGCTCTTTTTCCTTTGCCATCCGAATCCCCAACAGAAGCCCCTCGACCTTACTGGGAACCATATGCCCGTGGACCTTGTCACCGACAATTCCCACCGGCGCCAGGGCACAACACCCGACACAGGCCACCCTCTCCAGGCTGAATTCCCGATCAGGAGATGTTTCACCTTCTGAAATTTCGAGTTTGCGCTCAAAGTTTTCAAGAATAATATCCCCGCCCTTCACATGGCAGGCGGTTCCCAGACAAACCTTGACCGGGTGCTTTCCGGGGGGATTAAAGCGGAATTGATTGTAAAAAGTTGCCACCCCATACACTTCACTTGCGGGGACCTGCAGATGCTCGGCCACAATTTGCATGGCTTCCGGAGGAATGTAGGCGTGTCGTTCCTGGATCATCTGCAGGATCGGAATCAGATTCCCTTTTTCCCGGCCGAATTCTTCAACCTGTACCCGGATGTCCTCGCCTGTGGCTCTCTCGGTCGGCAAATCTTCTCGCATCAACAATTCCTAACCGGTTTAAAGCCCCTTCTATATGTTTTCCATCGCCCCATACGCAGCCTCTATCCTATCCCTAAGCAGAAAGCAGAGTCGCTCCAAAACATTAAATCCAAATTCCGTATTCTCGAGCATCTTTTGTCTCAGATCCGATCCTTTGACGACCACCACCTGGGTCGGCTTTTGACATGCGGCTGAAGACATAAGGTTATGCGGTGTGCCCAGAATGGTCGACCAGCAGCCACATATCCTTCCCTTGCCGAGCGCTCCGATGATAACAGTCCCCTGGCGTGGACCGAGAATGGTGTCTCTTTCCAGAAAGACCTGGCCTTCAGCGATGATATAAATATGATCTCCGAAATCGCCCTGTCGGAAAAGATATTCACCCACCTTAAATGTCTCTTGCCGGCATAAAGCGGCAATTTTTTGAATATCTGCCACCGCCAGCCCTTTAAAAAACTCGCAACCTTCAAGCGCGTTTTCAATCTCGGCCTTATGCATGTCGCCCTCCCAATTTACTCTATTAGTTGATCCTTACCCTCCGCTTCTTCGGAGGGCAATTCCTCAACTTTTCTCAACTTACGCTCAATCGCCCGCGTGCGAACCTCGGCGTTTTCAATCGTGTTACTCGCTTCCTGAAGTTTCTTTTTGGTTTTGGCCAGGACTTCACCAAATTTGCCGAATTCCGTTTTGACTTCGCCCAGAATCTCCCAAACTTCACTGGAACGCTTTTCAATAGCCAGTGTTCGAAAACCCATCTGGAGACTGTTCAACAGTGCGGCCAGGGTTGTGGGACCCGTTACCACCACCCGGTGTTCGCGCTGGACAAAATCGCACAGCCCGGGCCGCCGCAGCACCTCGGCATACAATCCTTCGACCGGTAAAAACATAATTCCGAAATCGGTCGTATGCGGCGGATCGATGTATTTTTCACGAATTAACCTGGCCTCGGCCTTGATTCTTGTTTCCAGGCTTTTGATCGATCGATCCGCAAGCTCTTTATCGGCCGCTTCCTGGGCGTCAACCAGTTTTTGATAGTCTTCCTGCGGAAATTTTGAGTCGATTGGGAGCCATACCACATCCTGTTTGGCTTCGGCCTGCCCCGGCAGCTTGATGGCGAATTCCACCCGTTCGTTACTGTTCGTTTTGGTTTTAACGTTGACATCGTACTGATCGGGGGTCAGTATCTGCTCCAGGATATTGCCGAGCCGAATCTCACCCCAGGTTCCCCTTGTTTTTACATTGGTCAAAACCTTCTTTAGATCGCCGACCCCGGATGCCAGATTGCGCATTTCTCCCAAACCCTTGTAAACGGCCTCCAAACGCTCGCTGACCTGTTTGAACGATTCGCCGAGTCGTTTTTCTAAAGTGGTCTGCAATTTTTCATCCACCACGGCCCTCATCTGATCCAGCTTGCGGCTATTGTCCTCCTGCAATGCACGCAGATGATGCTCTACGGTCTGGCGCATGGCCTCCAGTTTTTCTTCGTTAAGCTTGGTCAGATCCATAAATTGTCTCGAAAACGAATCGAGTTGATTTTTTTGCATTCCGGCATTCTCTGTCATCCGTTTCAGAAGTGAATCGCTTGAAACTGTCAGCGTCCTGCTAAGCTCTTCACGCGACTGACGGGCATTTTGGGCCCCCTCTGTCCGGCCCCGATCCGCCTCGTCTTTGATCGAACGCTCAATTTGCGCGTACCGCCCTTCAAGCTCGGCCAATTGCTCCGAAAGCTTTAGCAATTCGTTTTCGGGTTTCCTTTTATACAGAAAGATCAACAGCAAAACCGAACCAACTGAAATTAAAAGGAGGATAATCAGCAATATTTCATTCATGATTTAATCCTTATTTATTAACTTCTTATTAGGCGTGCACAGGTTTACCCGCCCTTGGCGGCGCCCTAGGCGACCAGAGTTCACCGTTCAGCCTGCGACGAGCTCAGCCGAATCGGGTTGGCCGCTTTGCATTTTTCGTTTAACCTCTGAACGTTTGAACCTTTGAACTCCTGAACGACTCCAATGACCAAATGCTTGCTTCTGCTCGGATGACATGTTAAATAATGCGTCTAACTTTTTGATCTAAAATCATATAGAAAAGGCGTTCGGGCGTCAAGTTGGCAAAATGACCCGTCTTGGAATCAAATTTTGCACGCTCCTTTTTCTGTCTTTCCTGATTTGGTACTTAATTCCGGCTGAGACCCATGCAACTAAAATCCGCAAACCGGTTTGGTCGGGTCAATTCTATCCCGCCCAGGCCGATCATTTGCGGCAGATGATCAACACCCTGACGCAGCAGGCCCAAAAAACGCCTTTTCAAATTCCGGCCGCAAAAAATCTCAAAGCGCTGATCATGCCCCATGCCGGATATATTTATTCTGGTCTGACCGCGGCTCACGTCTCGCGGGTGTTAAATAAGAACCAATTCCGGAAAGTCATTTTGATGGCACCCGATCATCGTATCGGCTTTGCCAACGGCATGATCAGCGATGTGGATGCTTATCAAACACCTCTGGGCCGCATTCAGCTCCATTCCGAGGCTTCAGGGCTGCGCAGGTCATCGCCGCTGTTTGGTTCCAATGCCGCCTCAGATCGAAAAGAACACGCTGTGGAAGTGATCTTGCCCTTTTTACAGCATTATCTCAAACGCTTTCAGCTCATACCTATGGTCATGGGCCCTGGCCATTTCGGGAAAATGGCTCATGCCATCACCCCTTATCTTGACCCAAAAACGCTCATTGTGGCCAGTTCTGATTTATCCCATTATCTCCCTTATCAGGAGGCGATTAAAAAAGACACCCAAACCATCCAAATGATTTTAAACCTTCAAGCCGAAAAAATGGCCAAGATCGAAAATAGTGCTTGCGGAAAAATTCCCATCTTGATTTTGATCCGGCTGGCTCGCCGGTTTAACTGGCAGCCTGTCTTACTCCATTATACCAACAGCGGTGATACCGCCGGAGGACGCAGCCGGGTGGTGGGGTACACGGCCATCGCCTTTTTTGGAGGAAATACCATGTCAAACAATGACGCTGTTTTTAATCCGCAACAGGGGCAAGCCCTCGTCAATCTGGCCCGGCATACGCTGGTGCAAAGGCTTCGCCCCGACCAGGACGATGAACGTCTGATAAGCGACGCTCTGAATGAAGCCTGTTTTCAAAAACAGGTCGGAACCTTTGTAACCCTGAAGAAAAAGGGAGCCTTGCGGGGATGCATCGGGAATTTGACCGCTTCCGAATCGATTCTGGAAAGTGTCAAACGCAATGCCATTAGTGCCGCCTTTCAAGATCCCCGTTTTCCACCTTTACAAGCGCAAGAGTTGGATCAGGTCGACATTGAGATCAGCATCCTTACCGAACCGCAGCCACTCGCTTACACCGATGGTGTTGATCTCCTTTCCAAGTTGAGAACCGATATCGACGGGGTCATTATCCGCCATGGGGGTGCCAGTGCAACGTTTTTGCCGCAGGTTTGGGAGCAACTCCCACGCAAAGAAGACTTTCTGAATCATCTATGCCAAAAAGCCGGTCTTGCGTCCGACATATGGCGCACATCCAAACTGAAAGTATTGACCTATCAGGTTCAATATTTTGATGAAGAAAAATGAAATTGCGATTCTGCGCGTTGTCATTGCCACGGGAATTGCATCGGTCGTATTTCAGCTGGTGGCCATCCGTGAATTCCTGGCCCTGTTCCGCGGCAACGAATTTGTCATTGCCCTGATCCTTTTCAGCTGGTTGATCTTAGGCGGTGTTGGTACCCTTACAACACGTCTTTTAACGCGCCCGGCAACCTCCGTCGACCCTGGCCGACTCGGCTGGCTCTCTTTGATTCTGGCCGGATTAGCGCCTATTGAAATCCACGCCTTTCGCCAACTGCGAGATATTGTCTTTGCTCACGGGAGTTCGGTTGGATTCTATCCCACCCTGATTTATATCTTTCTGACAGTAGCGCCCTATGCCCTTCTGGTCGGTTTTGTACTCCCCTACAGCCTGTTTGCTTTAAGAACCCGAATCCCGGATTATCCCGGAGCAAGGGTCTATATCAGCGACAATATCGGCGATGTGAGTGGCGGAATTCTTTTCTCTTTCGTTTTGGTCTATCTCGTTTCTCCCCTCTGGGCGATTCTTTTTTCCAATCTTTTCCTCCTGACGGCGGCCCTGTTTCTTTTCCCGCCCAAATACAGGTGGCGCCCGGGTGTTTTGATCGGCACCCTGACAACACTGACAATCCTGATTACGGGGGTGGTATTGGAACCCGCTTCGCTTGCACCGGCCGAAGGACGGTTGGTCCACTATCGCGAATCGCGTTACGGCCGTATTACCGTGCATCAAGACATGGAACAGTTTACGCTGTTTAGGGACGGGGTACCCGCCACCAGCACCCACAACTTCGCCCGGGCGGAGGAAAGCATTCATTATCCTCTTTCACAGCTGGATCGGTTGAATCATGTGCTCATGATTTCCGGCGCAAGCGGAATGTTGCAGGAATTGCAGAAATATCGCCCCCAAAGCGTGGATTTCGGGGAATTGGACCCGGAAATAAGCACCATTCAGTTTCGATTCGGGCTGATCAAAAAAATTTCCGGATTAAATGTCATCCACCAGGATGCGCGGGCGTATCTGAGCGGTTCAAGAAAAACCTACGATGCCATTATTGTCAATCTCCCCGAACCCGACACGTTTCAAATCAATCGTTTTTATACCGATGAATTTTTCAATCTGGTCAAGCGCCGTCTCACCCCGTCCGGTGTTCTGAGCTTCTCCATGCAAGGGTTCGACAACTACCTGGCCGAGCCCCAGCGTCAAAAGCTTTCTACGGTCTACAATACGGTGCTGAATCATTTTGAGCACATCTTGTTGCTGCCCGGACAGCAGGTGTTGTTTGTGTGCCGCAATCTTCCTCTTGAAAAGGATGTTCCGGTACGACTTTCCCAAAAGGGAATTGCGACCCGCTACATCAGCCGCTATTTTTACGGCAACCTCACCCGGCAGAGAATTGATCGGCTCAATACGCTCATGGATCTCGGCGCCCCCCCAAACAGTGATATTTATCCCCGTTTGATGCGGATTATGTTTGCGCAGTGGTTTTCCAAGTTTTCAACTTCTCCGCTGGGTTTTATCATAGTTTTATCTATTCTAACCTTGATCTATCTGCTCCGGGCAACACGGGCGGAGTTTGTGCTCTTCTCCACCGGCTTTATGACCATGGGGAGCGAAATTCTGGTCATTTTTGCTTTTCAAATCTTTTTCGGCTATATTTATTTTCAGATCGGAGTCATCATAACCGTTTTTCTGGCCGGACTTTTACCGGGAGCCTGGATCGGAGACCGCTGGCGTCAAAAGGGCAAAACGCTTCTGAGCCTTACGGATGCGATTTTAATTCTCCTGTTGATCATTCTGATCCTGGCGCTGACGCACATCGGATATCGGCTGCCGATTGCCTTTTATCTTCTTTTCGGCTTTTGCGTTTCACTGGCCTGCGGCTTTCAGTTTCCCGTGGCCTTGCATTTGAGCGGCGGAGACAATCCGGCTGTAACCCGTTCATTTTCAGCCGATTTGATCGGTGCGGCCTGCGGAACCTTGATTACGAGTGTAGTGCTGATTCCGTATGTGGGTATTGTTTGGACGTCACTGGCACTGATCGGGTTGAAGGGCGTCAGCCTTTTGATAATTACCAGATAATGGAATTTCGCGAAGGTGGATATTAACCGACGACAATTCTTATGCAGCAGTGCGGCGGCACTGGGGGGTGCGCTCTGCCCTCAGTGGGGATGGGCCTTCAAATCCGGGCCGCAGGATATTCGCGGAACGGTTTTTAAGGGCGATGCCCCCAAAACCCTTTGGAAATGGTCCCGCGAGGGTTTTTTATATCAAAAATTATCGAAAAAGAAAGTCATATGCGGGATCTGCCCCAACCGCTGTGTTCTGGCGCCCGGTGACCGCAGTGTCTGCCGTTCCAAGGTCAACCAGGATGGCATCCTTTACAGCCTGACCTACGGAAACCCCTGCGCGGTCAATATCGATCCCATTGAAAAAAAACCGCTCTTTCATTTCTGGCCGACCTCAAGCGCCTTTTCTGTGGCAACGACGGGCTGCAACTTTCGCTGCCTGAACTGCCAGAACTGGGAAATCTCCCAGGCCAAACCCGATGAGGTGCGACAGTATGAACTCTTCCCGGCCGAGGCCGTCACATCGGCCCGCAAGTCGGACTCAGCTTCGATTGCCTACACCTATTCGGAAGCGATTACCTTCTTTGAATACATGCTTGAAACCGCCCGGCTGGCGAAGGCCAAGGGTATACATAATCTCTTGATATCAAACGGATATATTAATAAAAAACCGCTTCTGGAATTGTGTAAGGTGCTGGATGCCGCCAACATCAACCTGAAGGCTTTCAGTAATGAAATCTATAAGAAACTGAACGGGGGCAGACTCAAACCGGTTTTAAATGCCTTAAAAACAATGCATGCAAATGATGTCCATCTTGAAATAACGAATCTACTGGTCCCGGGTTATACGGATAATGAAGAGATGGCAAAACGGATGTGCGGCTGGATTTTGGAAAATCTGGGCCCCGATTATCCGTTGCACTTTTTACGCTTTTTCCCCCGCTATAAACTCGACCGGCTGGCGCCCACCCCTGTCTCAACTCTCGTCCATTTCCGCAACCTTGCCCTGCAGGAAGGAATCCGCTACGTTTACATCGGCAATGTTCCCGGACATAAAGCAGCACATACCTATTGTCACAATTGCCACAAACTGCTTGTGGAACGCCAAGGATTCTTTATACCGCTAATCAATCTTAAAGGGAATAAGTGCAAATTCTGCAACACGATTATTCCCGGTGTGTGGGGGTCCAAGATTTAAAAGGTTAAGATGGTCTGATTTATAGGGCTTATTTTTCGAACAATTTCATTTGGCCGCACAATTATGAAGGTTTGGAAAACCTGGCACGCTATATTATTCGAGGTTCCTTCTCACAAGAACGGATGACCTATATACCATATGATGAGTCAGCCGATGGCTTGGCAAAGGTCATTTACGATTCAAAGAGCCTGTCCTCGACTCCGATCGGGGAATGGTCAAACAACTAAAATATTTGGCGCCCTTTTATACGAATTTGCTTGCTACCCTTTTTGAATTCTCCAATATCGATTGACAAATAATATTTTGCGTACTATATAATTAACAAATTGTTACTAACAAAAAATTTATTTTAATTTCCCATAAAATTACTAACAACGAATATAAGCATGGAAAACCCTTTCAGTTATACCGGCATTGTAAGAGGGGACGCATTTTGTAACCGGCAAACCGAGCAGACGGAGTTGCTGAAGTTTATAAAAGGGTCTCAAAATGTGCTCCTATATTCTCACCGCCGTTATGGAAAAAGCTCGCTCATATATAAACTTTTTAAGAGGCTGGAGCGGCAGCGCCCCCCAATAGATACGCTTTACGTTGAATTATATGGTACTTTGTCCGAAAAGGATTTCGTTGCCGCCATCCTGGCCAGCCTGAACCAAATCGAATCCAAGCTTGAAAAACTTGTAAAACTGGTTCGAAGCGCTATTAGATCGATTAAGTTGGGAATGTCGATCGACCCGATCACGGGTTCACCGGGCGTTTCGGTTTCATTTGATTCCGGCTACAATGAAGCGATGCTCAGCAATGTTCTGGGGCTGCTTGGCAGTTTTTCAGAAAAACGAAAACTCATGGTGGTTTTTGATGAGTTTCAGGAAATTGCCGGTTACAAGCAGGAGGGATTTGAAAAAAGGCTTAGAGCGATAATCCAGCAGCACAAAAATATCAGTTACTTTTTTTGCGGTAGCCAGCGCCACATTCTCACTGAAATTTTTACCAATAAGAACCGTGCCTTTTATAAGCTGGCCCAAAGTTACCCGCTGGCTAAAATTCAGACCGACCAATATGTACCCTGGGCGCAGAAACTCTTTATAAAAGCAGACAACAAGATCGAAGCGCAACTCGTCGAGGAGATCGTCGCCCGATGTGAAAATCACCCCATGTATGTGCAGCAATTTTTATTCTATCTATGGGAAGAGAAAGTTACGCAGCTCTCTATAGACACAGTCGATGAGATAGAACTAAGAATTTTTCAAAGCAGCCAGAACGAATTTTTTAATCTCTGGGATTCTTTGACTTTGAACCAAAAAAAAACGCTCAAACTGATCCTTCTCACCGGTGGCAAGGAAATGTTTTATGCCCGTGCTCTGCAGGCCGTTGACCTAAACGCCGGTTCACAAGTTACCCGGTCTTTAGAAAAGCTCGTCGGTGACGAGATAGTGCTTAAAAACGATGATTATAAAATCCAGGATGTGATGTTTAAAAAGTGGATCCAGGCCTTTTTGTTGAAATAAGAAGCGGTTGACGAATTCCTCGTAATTTCCAATTCGAAACATTAGATTACGAACTGGCGAAATGTAAGTTAAGACATCCTTATTTATACTATTTTTATAAAACCGAAGTGCGCTGTTTTTCTTGACAATATCCAGTTAGTCAACTGTTCAAGCTAACAATGAACTTGTCACGGAAAAGGAAATTGATATGGATACACTTCAGGTAAACATTCATGAAGCCAAAATGCATCTGTCAAAGTTGATACAGGCGGCACTGAATGGAAAACAGGTCATTATCGCCCGGGGTAACAAACCGGTTGTCCGTCTGGAGCCCCTGCCGGAAGCACGCAGCAACCGAAAAATAGGCAACGCAGCGGGATTGATCCTTTCCATGTCTGATGATTTTGACGAACCCCTCGACGACTTCAGAGAATACATATGTTGAGTCGCGACATCCGCCTGTCGGCCTACCCCGTTAAACGAATTTGGTAATGCATACTGCAGCAACCCTTTTGTCATAATGACCCTCATAAAAAGCAACTTCCTATTATTTCGCGCTCATTTTTTCTCGTACCCTAATTGAGCGAAAGTTCAGGTTGTCCCAGATCCGAGGCGTCCATAGGGTAACGCTGTAGTGTACTACCGCGAACCCTTGGTAACGAAGGAGATGGGGTGACATGGGCTTTCGCTCATTTAGGGTCGTACTTTCGTCCGAAGGCAATCCCCAGCTTCTTCATTCGGTGCTGCAGGGTCCTGGGATGGATATCCAGAAAGCTTGCCGCCCCCTGTCGCCCTTCCACCCTGCCGCCGGTCATATCCAGCACCTTTCGAATGTGGGCGGACATGGCCCGGTCGAGGCTTAGCGAACCGGCCTCCAGATGCTCAACGTGCACCCCTGCACCTCCAGGCCCCAAAGGCGACAGTGAAGAAAAGGCCAGCGGCATTTTGCCGCTGATGATCAACTCCCGTTCCACCAGATTTTCAAGCTCCCGGATATTGCCCGGCCATTGATAGGCGGTCAGGATATCGATGGCGCCCGGCGCCAGCCTGGCTATGGACGGCAATCCCAATCTTTTGCTCTCTTTCTTGATGAAATGATTGACAAACAGGGGGATATCCGCTCGCCGCGCCCTGAGCGGCGGAATCACAATAGGAAACACGTTCAGGCGAAAGAAAAGATCCTCTCGAAATCCGCCCTCCTCGACCATGGTCTCCAGGGGCCTGTGCGTGGCGGCAATGACCCGAATGTCCAACCGAATGGGCTCAGCCCCGCCGACCCGTTCGATGATCCCCTCCTGGAGAACGCGAAGAATCTTTTTCTGGGTTTGCGGGGAAAGCTCTCCGATCTCATCCAGGAACACGGTCCCGCCCTGGGCCCGCTCGAAACGGCCGCGCACCCGTGAAATGGCACCCGTAAAGGCCCCTTTCTCGTGGCCGAACAGATCGCTTTCCACGAGACTCTCTGGAATAGCAGCGCAGTCCACCTTGATCAAAGCGTTTTCCCTTCGTGAGGAGAGCCGGTGGATGGCCTGTGCAATGACGTCCTTGCCCACACCGGTTTCGCCCCGCAAAAGTACCGGGCTGTCGGTGGGAGCCACCTGTCGGACCATTTCCATGACCCCTTTGAGGCCCTGCTCGGCACCTACCACTTCATCTCCCCTAAGGTGTATCAGATCATCCTGAAGATAGCGGTAATTGTCGGCCAGACGGTCTTTCAGTTCCGCAAGATCCCTGTAGCGCAGAAAGCTGGCGCAGGCCAGGGCAAAGGGATCGTGTAGGAGGAGCAGCCTGCGGGCATGTTCCTCGCTGTATTTCTCCCTCCGGGTGTTGGTGACAGCGATGATCCCCAGGTATTCACCTTCGATGATCAAGTCCAGGATCAGGCAGGGGTCGTCTGGCGCACCCATGTCTCTGGCCACCGG
This sequence comes from uncultured Desulfobacteraceae bacterium, assembly GCA_964572695.1. Taxonomy (GTDB): domain Bacteria; phylum Desulfobacterota; class Desulfobacteria; order Desulfobacterales; family CAZHA01; genus CAZHAH01. The sequence goes on along the minus strand of CAZNFS010000060.1, from coordinate 1,961 downwards.
CGCGGCCATTGCGTCCAGGCTCGCCCGGTCGATGATCAGGCATTGGGGCTTCCCCTCAAGGCTTTCGATAAATGCCCGAAGCTGTTCTCGGATATCAGGCGGTAGTTGGGTTCGGACGGCAAGAAGATCACACCCCTCCAGGTCGGCCCCGGCGACGGTTTCGACAAACCCGAGACCGGGATCAAACAGGTGCAGGGTCACGCTGTCGGCCGGAATAAAATCCCGGATGTAGCCGTAGCAGTTGTAGAGCGCCTTTTCGATCTCTAGACTACTGCAGATTCGGCCGCTGGCTTCATAATAAAACTCGTAATCGTCCATGCCACACCTTACTAAATTAGCTCTGCCAGAAACCGATGCGCAGAACAGATGCGAATGCCCTCTTTGGTTATCAGATCCATATCCTTTTCCAGCAATACCTGTGTGGATGTCACCGCGGGGAAACGCAATTTTAAATACTTCAAGGAGCGACTTAAATGAGTGTCCGATTGTTTGCATTCGATAAAATGCACCGGTCGACCACCATCCATAATAACGAAATCGACCTCTCTGCGATCCACGTCTCGAAAATACCTCAGTTCAACATCCAAGCCTTGGGTATCCTGCAGGAAAAAGCAATATTTCAAAAGATGGCAGGCAAGCAGATTCTCGAACCGGGGACCGGTTTCAGGCACCACGGTCCAGTCCAAATGATAATGCTTGGCCTCCTTTTTGACAGCGCGAATCCGTGGAGCCCCGAATGGATAGATTCGGAAAATCATGTACAGGTTTTCGAGCATGGCAACCCATCTGGATACGGATTGATGGGATACTTGCAGATCTTCGCGTAACGCATTGATCGAAAGGGGCGATCCCACAAGATCGGGCAGCCGCAACACCATTTTTTCGATGATTCCCACATCGCGAACCGTTTCGAGATCGGTCAGTTCATCCCTGACGATCCTTGAACGGTACTCTCGGCTCCATCGCCGGCTCTCTTTTTCCGACTGAAGCGAAAAAGGCTCCGGAAAACCACCATAAACAAGAAGGGCGGTAAGCGTCGAAACGGATGATGAACCTAATTCTGCATAGGATAGGGGGAAAAGCCGGAAAAAATGATACCGCCCCTGAAGCGAGTCCCCTCCGCGCCGATAGTGGTCAAGCCGGGCACTGCCGGTGACAAGAATACGAAGTTCATCTCCCCGCTTGTCAAAAAGACCTTTGACCACCTGACGCCATCTGGAATATTTGTGAATTTCATCCAGCACAAGCATTCCACCGCCCGATGGAAATCGCTCCAGAAGAATCTTCTCACGATCCTCGCTTGCATCCCAGTTCAGATATCTTTCTTTAACCTCGTAGCCTCTTTTTCGACAAAGGTGTTTGGCAAGGGTGGTTTTTCCGGATTGCCGCGGTCCTCCGATAAACACCATTTTCCGTTTCAGGTCCTGGTCAACATTTTTTTCGATATAGCGTGAGAAATATTCGACCATTTTTATCCGTATCTTAAATTACAAGCGAGTATTTTCTGATGCGCATTAATAAACTAATGAAAAACCAAAGTCAACAAAATCCCAATTCTCAATTCACGAAACTGGGTACTAAGCGGGAGAAATGTCTCTCATATTTGGGAGAATATCACATAACCGACAAATATGGGAGTGTTTTTCGGCATATTCGACATATATGAGAGAACAGTAGTGTCCGGTTAAGAATCAAATAAATTCAGCTGTTTATGGCCTATAGTAATTGTGTCCCTGTAATCATCAGCTGTGAGCGCCTGTAAAATAGGCATTTTCTCAAAAAGAGATATACTTAAAATCTGTAAAATAGTGTAGAGAGACAGATCAATTTTCAATCGCTTCTTCATAATGGCAACGAGTGCATATTCCGCGCGATTCCGGCCGCCGATTCCGGGCGAAGCCGGCCACCCATCGGAATGTGTCAATGAAAATGAGACACGCTCGCTAATAAATTAGACTCTA
>CAZNFS010000059.1:0-15972 GCA_964572695.1 uncultured Desulfobacteraceae bacterium | reverse complement strand
GATGGCGCGTCTGGGGCAACGCCTGGCTGAAAAAAACATTCGTCTTGATCTTCAAAAAAAGGTCAAAGCATTTCTGACCGTTAAAGGTTACGATCCGGTTTACGGGGCGCGCCCCTTAAAACGAACCCTGCAACAATATATTGAAAACCCGTTGGCCATGGAGATTTTGAACGGAGAAATTTTCGAAGGCGCTCATTTGCAGGCGAACCTCAAAGATGATCAGATCGTGTTTGAATTGATCTGATGGGCACTATCTATTGTAATGTGCTTAATGCTATCGTAGAGTCAAAGCGAACAAGGATGGATTAATTATAAAATGAAATTTTCGCCATCGGAAAAATTACGCCGCTTTTATCGTCGGTTTGCGGGCGATGATCATGTGCTTATCATGATATATGCCGATCCGGACGCGATAGCGAGTGCGATGGCCCTGAAACGACTTTTGTGGCGCAAAGTGGCCAGTGTCAGCATTGCCAAAATCAATACCATTAAGCGACCGGACAATCTGGCCATGATTCGTCTTTTAGGGGTAAAACTGGTCAATGCCAGGGAGGTCGATCCGACTCAATTCAATCGTCTGGTGATGGTTGACTCCCAGCCGGGACATCACGGAGCCTTTGAAGGACTAAAGCCGGATGTCGTAATCGATCATCATCCTGAAACCGATTTCGAAGCCCCTTTTAAAGATGTGCGCCCTAAATACGGAGCCGCAGCTACCATTGTTACCGAGTACCTGAAGGCAGCCCGGATTAAGCCTTCGGTGAAACTGGCCACGGGCTTGTTCCATGCCATCAAAACCGATACCCAAAATTTTGAGAGGCGGGCCCTGATTGAAGATATGCAAGCCTTTCAATTCCTTTTTCGCCATGCGAACCTGAATCTGGCCTGGAAGATCGAGCACGCCGAGTTGAAGGCCGGTTTTTTAAAATATTTTAAAATTGCGCTCAAAGAGATGCGGTTGCGTAAAGGGTGGATTTTTTCACATCTGGGGAATGTGGCCAACCCGGATATTTGTGTGATACTGGCTGATTTTTTTATGAAAGTCGATGCGGTTACCTGGAGTCTTGTGTCAGGTATCTATAACAAAAAACTGATCCTCGTTTTTCGAAACGACGGGTTGCGAAAGGATGCCGGAAATCTGGCTCAGAAAAGCTTTGGGTATATCGGCTCGGCGGGCGGTCATAAAAGCATGGCCCGGTCTGAAATTTCAATCAGCGATTTAAAAGACCGCGTCGATTATAAAGACGATGCCAAAATGTTGGCTTGGATTATCCAAAGCGTTCAAAAAAAAACAAAATGAAAACGGTTAATGAAATCAGGGTGACCATCCTTGGATCGGGGACATGCGTCCCCTCCCTGAAGCGGAGTGCCTGTTCGCTGTTAATGGAAACCGGCGGCCACAAAATAGTGCTTGACGTGGGGCCCGGTACCATGCGCCGGCTCCTTGAGGCAAATGTGGAAATATTTGATGTCGACTTTATTTTTTTGAGCCATTTTCATCCTGACCATACCGGCGAGTTGGTTCCTTTTCTATTTTCAAACAAATATGCCGATGGGAATCGACGGCAAAAAGCGCTTACCCTGGTGGGCGGGAAAGGCCTCCGAAATTTTTTCAGCGCACTGCAAAGAGTCTATGGACAGTGGATCGCGCTTGAAGCGGGGATGATGAACATAATCGAGCTGGATAACGGCACATTTGATTCTTACGCTTTTGAAGGTTTTTCCATCGAATCGGCCCCGATGGCGCACAACCCCGAAAGTATTGCCTACCGGATAACAATGATGGACAATCGGTCGGTGGTATATTCAGGAGACACGGATTATAATGAGAATCTGGCAAGACTAGCCTTGAATGCGGATCTGCTCATTTGTGAGTCGGCCTTTCCGGAGCTATTGAAAACCGAGGGGCATCTGACACCATCTCTGGCAGGAAAAATTGCGGCTACGGCCCGGGTGCGTAAATTGGTTCTTACGCATCTGTATCCTGAATGCGATGAAGTTGACATCAAAAAAGAATGTCGCCAGTCGTATTCCGGCCCAATCATTATTGCCGAAGATCTGATGAAAATAGAGATTCCAAACCTTGGTCCGGACAAGCCGGAAATGGATTGATGATTGTCGATTGGTGGAAGTCGCTCCGCTCCATCAATTTCTAATTAATGTCACAATATTCGTTATCTTTTTTGCCGTTAAAAACATAGAATTCATTATTAAGGAACTAACCCTAAATAAAATGATGATTTAGATGCAGTACTATCCTGTATTTATAGATATAGCGGATCGCAACTGTTTAGTGGTGGGCGGCGGTTCTGTGGGTCGCCGGAAGGTAAAAACACTGCTCAAGTGCGGCGCAAAGGTTACGGTCGTATGTCCGCAGGCAGAGGCTGAATTGGCAGAACTGGCCCAAAGCGGTATGATCACTTTAAAACGGCGTTCTTATTGTTCGGCCGATATGGACGGCATGTTTTTGGTTATCGGGGCAACAGATGATGAGAAGTTGAATGTGCGGATCAGCAAGGAAGCCGAGCTCCATAACATACTGTACAACATCGCTGACCGCCCGGAGGCCTGTAACTTTATCCTTCCCGCACTGGTGCGCAGAGGGGATTTGACGATAGCCATTTCGACTTCTGGGAAAAGCCCGGCCTTTGCTAAAAAACTGAGAAAAGAACTGGAGCAGGAATTCGGGCCAGAATATGCCGTGTTTCTTGCGCTTATGGGGGCGATACGCAAAAAAATGTTGCAGCAGAGCCATGCGCCCCTGAAGCACAAAAGACTATTTGAGAGACTCATCGATAGCGGGCTTATCGAGATGCTCACAGAAAAGCGAGAGAAAGAGATCAATAGGGTTTTAGGTGAAATTTTAGGTGAAGGATATGAATTCAACGCCTTGATGCAATCGGTGGAACCATTGGCCTGAACATGGTTTAATGCTCAGGCACATTAGAAAGGGGGTTTAAATTGGGAGGAATTGTTTTTTTGTTTCCCGGGCAGGGTTCTCAAAAAGTCGGTATGGGCCAAGATTTTTATGAGGAGTATGATTTTATAAGAGAATTGTTCGATATGGCTGAAGAAATTTCACGCCTCAATCTTTCCCGGCTCTGTTTTCAGGGGCCATTAGATGAGCTGACGCAAACCGTTAACCTGCAGCCGGCCGTAACGACCGTGAATTTAGCGGCCTTGACGGCGATTGCTAAAGAAGGGGTTAAGAGCGACATTGTTGCGGGTCACAGCCTGGGGGAATACAGTGCCCTTTATGCCGCAGGTTTTATCTCAAAAGAGGATACGTTTAAGCTCGTTTTCAAAAGGGGCGCATTAATGCACCGTGAGGCAACGAGACATCAGGGGGCGATGCATGCCATTATCGGTCTTGGCATTGAGGTGGTCAACAGGCTGGTGGACGAGGAGCAGAACGAAGGCGTAGTCAGCGTCGCAAACCACAACACGGAAAATCAGATCGTTATCACGGGTGCCCCGGATTCAGTCCAAAGAGTTTCAAATATGGCCGTTTCCCAAGGCGCAAAAACAGTACCGCTTAAGGTCAGCGGTGCCTGGCATAGTCAATTGATCCAAGGTGCTGAAGATGAATTCAGGCAATCTCTGAATGCGATTTCCTTTAATACACCCCACAGTGCGATAATTCATAATGTCACGGCGGAACTCTCGCGGGATCCAGAAGAAAGTCAAGCGATCATGGCCGACCAATTATGCAGCCCGGTTAAATGGTATGACGCAATGCGCCGAACCATGGCAGAAGAGGGGTCGATTTTTGTGGAAATCGGTCCGGGTAGAGTGTTGACCGGCTTGTTAAAGAAAATTTTACCCAGGGATTATCCCTATAAATTGTTTGCCGTAAATGACATGCACAGCCTGGAGCGTTTCCTTAAAGAAGTCACTTGATGCTGACAGGTAACCGTTTACGGTTTTACTCATTTCCGGCCCCATACGTCAGATCTAAATGCCAGATCAAACTCACGCAGGCTTCCGCAGACTCGCTTTCTGGGCTCTGGCGGCGATCTATACGGCCGCCCTCCCGGAAGCAATTATGGTCTATCGTTCTATCGTCAGCCATTTTTCCGCCGAGGTTGCCGGTAGAATTCCCCTTGTTATGATCATCATTTTCGGATCGATTTATGTCCTGGCTGGATTCTTGATGCAAAGAAACGGCCGCCACATCAAATTTCTGATTCCGGGCGCCATCATCGTGTTTATGGTGTTGAGCCTTGAATCAAACCCCAACAAACATATTCATATCCCCGAATACATCCTTTTGACGGGGATTCTTTATGAAGCGATCGTTCCGGATTACGAAGGCAAGGGTATTTTTATGCTCATTTTTGTCTGCGCTTCGATGCTGGGTGTTGTAGATGAACTTGCCCAGGGACTCCATCATCAGCGCCATTACGCTCTGGGTGACATGGCCGTTAACTCGGCCTCTGCGCTGATCGGTGTTTTATTACTAATGGGTTTACGTGATCCAGCGCGAGGAGACTGGCGTTGGATATCATATTTAAAAGGAATGCAGCTTTGGGGGGTGATTGCTTTTTTGGGGCTTCCGGGAGCCGGTCTGATGTGTTTCTATTTAAAAAAAGTGCAGCAGAATAATGACTTTTGGGGCATTTATCCGATATGGCTTCTGGGATGGAACGGCATATTTCTAGTCCTTTATCTTGGGGCGGGCTACGCCTTCTTTTTTAACGGTTATAAAAGATATCGGCCGTCAGGGGCGAAAGATTCTTCAATCCGTATCGATTTTGTGAAAACAGTTTACTTATGGATATTTCCGCCGTTAACCATTCTATTCATTGCGCAGCTGTTGCCGATGGTATTGGGAGTATCGGGATGGGATTTCAAATAACGTCAGGGCCGACATCTAAATCGGATGGTAAATTGGGTGCCATTATCGCGGTTGAGATCGATGCTACCCCTCAATTGATCTTCAGCCAGTATGGTAATCAGGCGCAGGCCCAATGATTTTGAAGCTTTAAAATCATACCCGGGCGGGATTCCGATGCCATTATCGCTCACCTTGAATTCAATTTCTTTTTCGTCATTCAGATCGAAGGAAATATCAATTTCACCCTGGCGCTTTTCGGGGAAAGCGTGAGTGAGTGCATTTGAAATCAGTTCGTTGAGAATAATGCCGCACGTAATGGCGCAATCGAGGCCGAGATGTGCGTCTGCTATTTTGAGCTTTAGTAAAATATTGCGGGCATCAATTGCATGTGAATGCATAAGGCTTTGGGTTAGATCGTGAACATAAGCTTTAAAATCAAATTCTGAAAGGCTTTTGGTTCTGTACAGCATTTCATGAATAAGCGCCATTGACTTAATCCGATTCTGACTCTCTTGAAACATTTTGGCATACTGAACGTCTTCAACCTTTCCGGCCTGGAGCCGAAGGAAGCTGGTAATGATCTGCAGATTGTTCTTAACCCGATGATGAACTTCGCGCAAAAGAACGTCTTTTTCTTTCAGCGAAATTTCCAGCTCAGCTTCCCTAAGTTTTAAATTTCTGAAAAGAAGACTGTAAGGCTTTACCAGTCCGGTTTCGATGATGGCCTTATAAATGAGATAAAAGGAAATGATTTTTAAGAAATGCCCGACGAGGTTTGAAAAACCATAAACGCTGATATAAAATGTAAACGCCAATTCTGAGGCGATGGTAATAACGATGGAAACAACGATCAATCGGAAGACATTGACATCAAATTCATTGCGTTTCCTGGCCAAAAAGACAATGGCGGCGATGAGAATAAGCGAGATAACATACTCGCTGATTTTCTTAAAAGGCGTCAATCCCGGCCCTTCGATGAAACAGTCCGGAAAGATACCCCAATAAAAAATTGTCCCCAACAAGCAGGCCGTAAAAAGACCATAGACGAGAATTACATTTTGGACATTCAATTGTCGGGTAAAGAAAAAGGGAGCGATTAAAAGTGAAATACTCTCCATGTACCGGGTCGCAATCCACAATTGGGTCGGCAGATTCGAACCATACCCTGTAAAAATATTCATTCCTTTATATGCCAGGGTATGAATCAAATCCACGCCGCCGATGAAAAGGTAGGCGATTCCAATAAAAAGGAGATAATTGTTGGCAATAAACCGGCGCGAATTCCAGGCGAGCATGAAGGTCCCGAATGCCACGCTGATACTGAAAAGTTCTCCAAGGGTGTGAAAGAGAAGAAAACTATACAGGCTGGTTAAATAGAGTCCCAAGAGAATGAAGACCCAGGCCGTGATGCGAACCTCTATACGCATCGGTTGAGTCTCCATGGTATCACCATTATGCCAATCGGTTTTATCGGTTCAAGCCGCACTTCCTGCCTAAGCGACCAAAGCATCGGCGACCATAGACGAGAGGAATTTGACATCCAACTCCATTTTATAATGATCATTCAGATTACTTAACTGGGTATGGCAATTTTCACAAGCGGTGGCCAGAATCGAGGCACCCGTTTCTTTGACTTGATCCGCTTTCACCCGAGAGGATTTCATCCGAAAATCAAGAGTTTCATCACCCAGTGCAACCAAACCACCCCCACCGCCACAGCACCAGTTATATTCCGGATCGGGTGACATGTCGCGAAAATCATCCGTCAAGTGCTGCAAAACAAAACGCGGTTCATCGATCACGCCGGCATTGCGCGCGATTTGACAGGGATCATGGTAGGTGATTGTTTGGTTAAATTTGGATTTATCCAACTTGATCCGGCCCTGGCGGATATATCTTGCGTGGATTTCAGTAATTGAGGATACCTTAAAGGGCTGTGAGCCTGACATCTGTTTCATCACCCGATAGGCCGTACCGCACTCGCAAATACAGACTTCTTTGACCTTAAGGCGTTTGGCTTCGCTGATGATCCGATCCAGAATCAGCTTAGTGCGGGTGGGATCCCCCACAAACGCGCCAAAGTTAACCGCTTCGAAAAAACTCAAGGTCCAATTTTCATGGGCGGCATTAAAAATAGCCGCTGCCGGAATGATGGAGTGTGCACCGGCCAGGGCAACATATAACAAATCAGCACCTTCTGCATCCACGGAGATGACGTTTTGGCCGGCTTCCGTTTGCCATTTTTTAACAACTTCGGCTTCGAGGTTTTTAATCCCCTGCAGAAAATTATCCTTGAAAAGATCCAAGGACTTCCCTTTTTCGATCGAAGTGTCTGCCAGAAGGGTCAAAATTTCAGGTTCAGCTTTGGCTCCCACAAGGAGAAGTTTGGCAATCGACATAATCATCTGGGTATCTATTCCAAAGGGACAGTAGAGCATGCAGCGCCGGCAACCCGTACAGGAATAGGCGGCTTCGGAAAGTTCGTCCAGGGAAACATCGGAAAGCTCTTTTGACTCGCCGATCGAAGGCCAGATTTTTCCGCGGGCTTTGAAATATTTTCGGTATAACCTGCGTACAATCTCCTGCCTGTGCGCCGCTATGTGCTTGACATTGTGCGTCGAGGCAAAAACGTGACAGGCATCCGTGCAGACCCCGCACCGGGTGCATGTTTCGAGATAGTAGCGCATGGCGCGGTTCAGTTTGCTTTGAAAGAGTTTTAATAATTCCTTTTGGGTCGTTTTATCCATGACTAACCCCTTCGAAGTTTATTTATGGGTATTGACAGAAATGAATGCATCATATGGCTAAAGGGGAAAAAGATCAGCAACAGGTTTGCGAAAAAAACATGTAAAACAAGCATGAAGGAGTGACCTGAAAAAGTGACATTCTCGGGCAGCTCCGGGCTGAACTGAAGGAGTCCCATTAAATACATATTGTAATCTTCAACGGTTAGTTCGCCATAATCATACCATCTTCTGGCCCAATCCATTTCACTCCCGAAAATGACGATGATAAAAAGCAGGATAAGCAAAAAATAATCTTCGGGAACCGAAAGATCCTTAACCGGTGAGAAGAATCTTCGAAAAAGAAAAAAAAGTAAGGCAACCGCAAGGATCAAGCCGATATAGCCCTGCCCTAAAAATACCTCATGCGGAATGAACTGAAGGGCTTGGATTTCTGCAAAAAGTTCGATATGGCCGATGATGAGGAGTAAGAGGGCCAGATGAAAACCCATGAGAAAGACCCACAACACCGGTTTGTGTCTCCTTACTGATGGAAATAGGAAAGTGTCATATAAGGCCCACAGCCAACTGGGACGTCTGGTGGGGAAAATTTGAAGGGTTGCCGGGTTTGGGGGTGTCCCGAAAATTTTTACCAGCCGTATAATGGTTCCGATAAAAAAAACTGCAAAGGCAAAGTAAACCATCGGAACCAGTATAAAATAAGTGACGGTATCCACGATAACCTCCTTAAATACCCGTGATAAAAAGGGAGATTGATGATTTTCGATTGTTGATTGATGATTTAAGGTTCGTTATCATTTGCTGCCAATTGACAGGGCACAGCGATTTCCATCAATCGACAATCATTAATCGTCAATCATCAATCCATGCTCGGCTTGTCCGGGTTAGGTATTTCTTTTAATATAAAAAGTAATCAAATTTCCATCCTGGTCCGTCTTTAGAATCTCATTACCACTGGTCCGCGCCCAGGCAGGGAAATCGGCCAGCGAACCCGGATCAGAGGAGATGGCCTTAAGCACTTCACCTACCTCAACTTCCTTAATTCCCTGGCTCACTTTTACCACCGGCATCGGACAGGGCATCCCTTTTAAATCCATTTCTTTGACAACTATAATTTCTTCACTCATGTTAAATCTCCTTTTATTAAGTATTGGTAAACCTATTCGCTAAGATTGAAACTGCTTAGATAAAGAGCTGAACCCTGCTGTTACGGGCCTCTTCCAGGAATTTGGCGACACCGCAGAACTCGAGCCCCTGGTAGTCGATCATTTCCTCACGCCTGAAACCCATAAGATCCATAGACATCTCGCAGACAAAAATCTTCACGCCCAGTTCTTCGGCCATCTTAAGAAATTCTTCCAGGGAGGCTACATTTTTCTTTTTCATCAGCGATTTCATCATCGTGGTACCCATTCCGCCCATGTTCATGTTGGAAAGCTTCACACCCCCGGTCCCTTTGGGGAGCATGGCGCCAAACATTGTACTCATCATATCTTTGCCGCCTGCAATCTTGGCTTTATCTCTGAGGGCCGGAGTTCCCCAAAAGGTAAAAAACATGACCACCTCCATACCCATGGCGACCGCCCCGGTTGCAATGACGAAGGCTGCCAGCAGTTTGTCCAGATCACCGCTAAAGACGACCATGGAGAGTTTTTCTTCAGGGGCTTTGTTATTTAAGGCTTCCACCTGCGTTTTTAACAATTCGACCTGTTCGGCTAAATTTTCCATAATGTCCTCCTGTAATTGATATTGTAAACTAATAATAGTTATTATTAGTTAGTTGTGCATCGAAATTGGTTAATAAGGTTTATAATATGAACTAAATTTGTTAACAATTAACCTCAAAACAAAATAAATACGATTTAATCCATGAGTTCCCTAACGGCCTCCAGAGATGCTTTGAGAAGGTCAAGATTTGTGAGCATGGTTGTTCTTTGTTCCGGTGCCATCTGCTGGAGTGTTTCGTGGTGGATTGAGCGTAAAAACAGATTGATTTCTTCCAGCTTCGATTGTCCCAGCGGCGTAAGGCTAAACAGATTGATTCTTGAATCTTCGGGATCTTTAACCTTTAGAATTAATTGTTTTTTTATTAGACTATTGATAATTTTGGAAACACGGCTTTTGACGACGCGCATTTTGTGGGCAATTCCCTTGGACGTGAGATAGCGTTCGTCCTGAAATAATAACAGGCAGCGCAACTCGGCATCCGGGATTTCAAATCGCTCGCTTTGATACTGCATGCGTTCTTGGCAGCATTGAAACAAGCGCGTCATAAGGCTTTGGAATTGCTGTAACTGATGTTCGGAAACAGTAACTGTGCCGGTTTCAAAAAAGTTCATGCTGTGAACTATATATCATTGAAAAGGTTTGTCAAGCAAAAATATGGAATAAAAATATTTTGATTATTCGGTTACGCGTATGATAGGGAGTACGCTCTTTAGCGTGGGAAGATCCAGTGATGCAGGGAGGTGAATAATGGAAGCGATTATTTCGGATCTGTGTAAAACAGTTCAAAGCGGGGAAGTCGAAAAAGTAAAGGCGCTTGTCAAGGAGGCTGTTGAGCAGGGCATGGCACCTTTGGATATTCTTGAAAATGGTCTTCGTGAAGCGATGGTGGAGGTCGGAAGGAGATTCGAAATCCTGGAAATTTTTCTACCGGAGGTGATACTGGCTGCCGACGCAATGACGGCCGGGGTTGACATTCTACAACCCTATTTAAAAGTAGCCGGTGCCGGGATCAGTGAAAGTGTGATCCTGATTGGCACGGTTGAAGGCGATGTCCATGATATCGGTAAAAATATTGTTGGCATCATGTTGCAAGGCAATGGTTTCAAGGTTGTAGATCTGGGGTACGATGTCCCGGTGCTTACTTTTGTAGAAAGGATCGCAGAGCTAAAACCGGATATTGTCGGCATGTCCGCCCTGATGACAACGACCATGGTTCACATGCCGAGGGTAATCAAGGCCTTGGAGGATCGCGGTTTGCGGAAACAGGTGAAGGTGATAGTCGGAGGAGCTCCTGTTTTGCCTGCGTGGGCGCAGGAAATAGGGGCGGATGGTTATGGAGAAAATGCCAACGAGGCCGTTGAATTGATTAAGGAGCTGGTCAAATGATTACATTCTGGGATGTTTTGCAAAGGGCTGAAAAAGGAAAGAGCGTACCCCCAAAGGAATGGGACCGAATGATTGGGCGGGTTGCCGCCAAGGTCGTTTCAGATTTTGATCTGAAATATGATCCTGAGGATCCTGTACCGCAGGATGATTCTCTGGCGGACCGGATGTTTGAGGCGGGAATCGCCCTGTTCGAAAAAACAGGTATATACTGCATGGATACCCAGAGAGTTATCGAACTCACCCGGGATGAAATCATGGCTAGTTTGGAGGCGGCTCCCGATAGCGTTATATATGGATCCGGAGAAAATATTGTAAAAGTGCCGCATCGCAATGTGGAGGACCCCAGAGATCCCGTGGTCAATTTCTCAGCGGTGGGTACCCCCGTAACGGAGGAACTTTTTGTCCCCATTTGCCAAAGCTACGCCCAGGAGCCAATGGCCGATACCTATTCGGGTCCCTTAATCACCACCTATCGCGGGATGGACGTGGCTTCGGGATCACCGGTAGAAGTGGAAGCGGGTATCTGGAATGTGGTCAAACTGCGCGAGGCAGCCCGCTGGGCGGGCCGACCCAATATCCCCATTCATAATTTCATGTCGGTGGCAGAGCGAACGGATGCCACCATCGCGGCCGCCCGGCCGGAATTCGGGGCTTTACCCGGAGATGGTTTGCTGGCGGCTGCGGTTGCCGAACTCAAAGTGGATTATGAAAGATTGAAGAAAATCGCCTTTTTGATTCACAGTCCCTATGTTATCGGCGGCCTTTACGGACCTTTGATGGGGGGGTATGCGGGTGGGCCGGCGGCAACCGCTGCGGTGCTGGTGGCGCATCATATTCTCGGGATCGTCGCCTTTCGAGCCAAACGGCATAATGCCTTTCCGCTTCATATCCATCATATATGCAATAGCTCGCGCGACATGCTGTGGCTGGTTTCGGTGGCCGGGCAGGCCCTGGCGCGCAATACGCATTTGGTTACATTTGCCAACGCTTTCATGGCGGCCGGACCCTGCACCGAGGAGGTTATTTGGGAACTCGCCGCACACTCTGTTATGGCATCAGTTTCGGGATGGCATTTGAACCCGTGTGCCGTGGCCAAAAATCGACACCCGCTGCACTGTAGCGGGATGGAACCCCGTATCCATGCCGAAGTGGGTCATGTGGTCTCCCGGGCAGGGATCACACGCAAAGAGGCCGGTCGGATTGTAAAGGCTTTATTGGAGCGTTACGAGAAGCAAATTCCCGATGCGCCTATCGGAAAGGCGTTCACCGAATGCTACGATCCCGTAAGCATCAAACCCAGCGAAACATACGTGCGCTTGTGGGATGATTGTCAGAAAGTCCTTGCTGAGCTGGGTCTTGATTTTAAACTTATTGCCTAACAATTTTAGGCGGTCGCTAAGCCTTTTGCTTAGCCTCAATTCGAGCGGGTGCAATGAGCAGAATTGGATTGCCAAGCGGCTTCCAGTATTTAAGAAATTTTTCCCGGTCGAGTAAAACACTCCCTCCCCGCACGGGGTCCATTACCACTAGATTACCATCTCGTGTAACAAATTTAACTACCACGGAATGGTTTCGTTTTCCCTTCTCTATGCAGACAATAAGGGGCCTTCTTTTCTTAGTATGATAAACGATATCTTCAATGCTGCCACTGAAAATAAAGGCTTCCAGATCATTTTTTTTGGCCCAGCTGTGTAGTTGCCCAAGCGTGTACCCATCTTTGGGTCGGGCCCCCAATTCTTGTTCAATTTCAGCGATGGATTTTTTAATACCCCAGTATCTGGCAACGACCAAAAGAGTGGTGGAGGAACAGGACTTTGACGTTAGCTGACGGAGGGATTCAATATTGATCCCTTTGTCTTGGAATGGTGTCGTTAGGCCAATGGCAGCGCAGGAACAGAGAAAAATGCTAAGAAAAAGAATGGAAAATGAACTGATCTTCATAGATAAAACGAAATATAAATCCGAAACCTGGTATCAAATTAATAAAAAACGGATTTAATCACCTCCAAATGCAATGAGAAGCGCTACAACTGCGAGCGTTCCGTACAGGAGGATGTAGGGATTCTCTTCAACGAGGCTATCCCCGGAACGAATATCCGCGAGCTCGCTGCTCTGTTCGGCCCGATTGCTGAGGTCCGCTATTTCATCGGCGCTAAGAGATGCTTCAAGCTTCGAATTATTTGTAATCGTCACTGTTTCTTCCCCACAATAGGCCGAATTCGCAATTCCAAAAACAAAAATGGCCCCTATCGTCATCACGGCAATTCTTTTAAAAGCATTACTTTTTCGTTTCATTGTCTTCCCCTTGTAAAAGAGATGTCATTAGTGTCCACATCCTATATACCGGCATTTCAAATAGCGCAATATTTTTTCGATGGCGGCATCAGCGCCGATGCGTACTATACAAAAATATTTACATTGACATTTACATTTTGATGCACTATTTGGGAATAAACGGATTTTAACGGGGGGAGATTTCGATGCAACCGGAAGCCACACCCAAACAGCGGCAGTTCCTGCAGTATTTGGAAAAAGAGATAAACCGGGTCGGTAAAGCCCCCAGTCTGCGCCAGGCGGCCGCGGCGATGGGAGTCAGCCATGCGGCCATATCGCAGCTGATCAAAGGGCTTGAAGCCAAAGGGATAATCAAACGCGAAGGACGTTACAGCCGCACCATCCACCTGTTGAACCGGGCCCGCCAGACCGCCGGGGTCATGCGCTGGATGGAAGTGCCGATCATCGGGCGGATTGCCGCGGGGCTGCCGCTCTATGCCCAGCCCGAATGGGACGGCACCCTCGTAGTGGATGCCGCCGTCTACCGCGGAACAAACCTGTTTGCCCTTAAGGTAAAGGGGGATTCGATGAAAGAGGCGGCCATCCTGGATGGTGACCTGGTCATTTGTGAACCGCGCCAATATGCAGAGAACGGTCAAATTGTTGTGGCCCTGATTGATCAGGAAGAGGCTACCGTCAAACGTTTTTTTCTCCGTAAAAATCATATCGAACTGCGTCCGGCAAATCCGGCCTACAGGCCGATGACCTATACATTCAATGAAGTTTTGATTCAGGGGAAGGTTGTCGGTATTCACCGGGGGCCGGAGGTGATCAAAAAACTTTAACGCCTGGAGCCAATTTCAAATTAATAGTGCCGTTATGTCCGATACCATCGCCCAAACTCAAAAGAAATCGACTGACTGCCAGATATTTGTCGGCACCAGCGGCTATTCCTACACCGAGTGGATTGAGGCCGGTTTTTATCCGACCGGAACCCAATCGAGCCGGATGTTACCGCTTTATGCGCAGCACTTTACGATCGCCGAACTCAATTACACCTGGTACCAGATGCCGAACGCCGAGGCGATCGAGCGCCAGCGTCGACTGGTACCGCCGAAATTCTTGTTTGCCGCCAAGCTGACTCGAACCCTTACCCACGAAATCGATGCAGAATCCTGGTCCGCACAGGTGCAGGCCTATCGGGATGGGATAGCACCCCTGGTGCAATCCGGACAACTGGCAGCGGTGCTGATTCAGCTTCCGCCCTCGTTTGCACGGACATCGAACAACCGCAGTTATCTGGCCACGCTGCTGGATAAGCTTCACGGGTTTCCTCTGGCGGTAGAGTTTCGTCATCGCTCCTGGGCCACCAATCGGGTTTTTGCGGAGTTGGAACGCCGCCGGGTAACGCTGGTCGGCGTGGATGAACCGGACCTGCCCGGTCTTTTTCCAGCTTTGGATGTGGTGACCCATCCGAGTTTGTTTTACGTCCGTTTTCATGGCCGCAATGCCAAAGGATGGCGTTCAGGGAAAATGCAGCTTCAGTTTGACTACGACTATTCCGATGACGAGTTGTCCCGGTGGATTGAAGAAAAAATTGAACCCATGAGCCGGCAGACGCAACGGGGGATCCTTTTTTTTAACAACCATATCCGGGCCCAGGCCCCCCGGAATGCGGAGAGAATGGCCGAATTGCTGAAGGACCGCGGCCTGACGGTGGTTTGACATGCGGGAAAGATCCATTATCCATTTAAATGTAGCCGATTTTGCGGTGGCGGTGGAACGCGTCGTCGATTCCCGGCTGCGCGAACGGCCGTTGATTGTCGCCGCCGATGGTGCGGCCCGGGCGGCCGTGTATGACATGAGCGATGAAGCCTATCAGGCCGGGGTACGCAAAGGAATGGCCCTGCGGCGGGCCATTCGTTATTGCCCGGATGCCGCTGTCCTGCCGCCGCATCCGGACCGCTATGAACGTGCCATGGCCAGACTTCTGCATCATGCGCTTCCCTATTCGCCGCTGATCGAAATGACGGATGCCAACGGCCATCTCTTTGTGGATCTCACGGGAACCAGAAGGCTTTTTGGCCTACCGCCGGATGTGGCGTGGCGCATCCGCAAGGCCGTTCGATCCGATCTGGGGCTCGATCCGATCTGGTCGGTGGCGTCCAACAAACTGGTGGCCAAAATCGCCACGCGCCTGGTGAAACCCACCGGCGAATACATTGTCAAGGCTGGTGAGGAAAAAGCCCTACTCGAATCCTTACCGATTGGTCTCATCCCCGGAATCGAATCAGATGATCTGAAACGGCTGTGGGAATTTAATCTGACCCAGGTCCGACACGTGATTGCTATGTCGCCGGGCCAGCTGGGCGTTTTGTTCGGAAAGCGCAGCGGGAGCCTGTACAATGCCGTACGTGGAATCGATCTGTCACCGGTATTTCCGGTGGGACAAAAACGACCGGTGGTGCGTGTTGAGCATGCGTTTGGAAACGATACCAACACCCGGTCCGAATTGGAAGGGGCCTTGTACCGGCTCGTTGAGCAGGCCGGTGCGGATTTGCGCCGCAAGGGGCTTGCGGCCAGGCGGGTCAAAGTTGTCCTGGACTACTCCGACGGTGGCCGTGTCATCCGTCAGGCTGCAGTTCGTCCTGCCAGCGCCAATGATTTTCGTCTATTTGCGGTGGCGCAAACGGTTCTTGAAAAGGCCTGGAAACGACGGATTCGAATTCGGCATTTGCGGTTTGTTTGTGACCGCCTGACCTATCCGCCGGCCCAGCGGTCACTTTTTACCGAACACGAAGACGAAAAGACCCTGCGCGTGCAGCTGGTGACGGCCCTCGACACCATCCGTGACCGCTTTGGACAAAACGCCCTCCAAGTCGGGCGTACGTTAGCGGCCTAGCGTCCGTTTTCGCAGACAAAATCCGAATCAGAGACAATGATCCCCTTAACCGTTCGTTCCTATTATTCCCTCATGTGGGGTACCCGTTCGCCGGCGGAAAT
>CAZNFS010000058.1:0-16196 GCA_964572695.1 uncultured Desulfobacteraceae bacterium | reverse complement strand
TCAAAGGTGCCGGCAAACAGGCAGCGGCGGAACACGAAGACTAATAAGGCTCTTCTTCACCCATAGCACCCGTCAACCTTTTTCCTTAAGCCGATGCAGCCGAAAAAAATAAGAGTTCCCAGGCTTATGATTTCAGCCCTGCGCGGTGGATCCGGAAAAACCATCCTTTGCGTGGGTATTATTGCCGCCTGGAACAAGCAGGCAAAACCGGTAATACCCTTCAAAAAAGGCCCTGATTATATCGATGCAGGCTGGCTTGCCCTGGCGGCGGGCCGGCCCTGTTATAATCTGGAAACCTTCCTGGTAGAAAAAGAAATCGTTCTGCAGTCGTTTTATGCCCATGCGGTCGAGGGAGATGTGGCCGTCATTGAAGGCAACCGCGGCCTTTATGACGGTATCGACAAAGAGGGAACCACGAGTTCGGCGGAACTGGCCAAAATATTAAAGATCCCGGTTATCTTATGTGTGGATTGCACCAAAACGACCCGCACCATGGCGGCTGTGATTTGCGGATGCATCCAATTTGATCCCGAAGTACAAATAAAAGGAGTTGTCTTAAATCGGGTTGCCGGAAAACGGCATGAAAACATCCTGCGCCAGAGCATCGAGCACCATTGCGGAATTCCGGTGGTGGGGGTCATACCCAAGCTGCGCAAACAACGGTTTCCCGAAAGACACATGGGTCTGGTACCGACCCCTGAACATGAATTGTCGGCTGAAGCGGTTTCGGACGCAGAGAGCATCGTAAAAAAATATGTCGATCTTGAAACATTAATCAAAATAGCCGGTGAGGCGCCTGCTGTTACGGCTCTTCGCAAAGGACCGTCAAAACAGTCCGCATCAGATCGTCTGTCCCAAAGTCAGGCCGTAAAAGCAGGGCTAAAAGCGACCCCCAAGATCGGCATCATTCGTGATTCGGCCTTTCAATTCTATTATCCGGATAATATCGAAGCCCTCGAGTCAGAAGGAGCTGAAGTCGTTTTTATAAGTCCCTTTGAGAACGATACAATACCGCCGCTGGATGCGCTTTATATTGGTGGCGGTTTTCCGGAAACGCATGTAAAACCGCTCTCCGACAATCGCAAATTCCGCCGGCAATTAAAAGCGCTGGCTGAAGACGGTCTTCCCATCTACGCCGAATGCGGGGGATTGATGTATCTGGGCGAAGCGTTGGTCATCGATGAGGTGTCGTATCCGATGGCGGGGGTTTTGCCGCTTGTGTTCGGGTTTTCCAGAAAACCCCAGGGGCATGGCTATACGGTCGTTAGGGTGGCCGGGCCGAATCCGTATTATGCGGTCGGAACAGAAATCCGGGGGCATGAATTTCACTATTCACATATTTTAGCGTGGAAGGGCGAAGATCAGGATTTGGTGTTTGATATGCAAAGGGGAAACGGAATCATCAATAAGAAAGACGGTCTGCGTTATAAAAATGTTCTGGCGACCTATACCCATATTCATGCTCTGGGTACCCCGGCCTGGGCCGGGGCCATGGTTCGCAACGCCCTGAATTATCGTCAAACAAAAAAAACAGGGCCTTTGGTGTAAGTGCAAGGCCCTGTTAAAATTCAAAAATCGATTATTATTTCTTTTTTTTAGGATGACATTTGGCACAGGTGGTCGGTGCGTTTTTCTTTTTGGTCTTTTTCCGATATGCCTTGTGACAACCCTTGCAGTTGTAATGAAACGCTTCAGCTTGGTATTCTAATTTTTTAGATTTCTGTTCCTTTTTGGAAAGTTTTTTGGCCCGCATGGCTTTCTTTTTTTTGCCGGGCATCTCTCCCAATTTTTCGTGACATTCAATGCATCTCTGGACATCATCACCCGTTTTTAGACTGGAAAGCGGCTTGTTGTCTTTATCGTGATGGCATTCGCCGCACCCGTTTTTATAAAATTCCGGGTGTGCTTTGGCATAGTCTTCCTGGTGCTTTTTGTGTGTAAATATGACAATACCTTTTTTATGTTTTTTATATGCCGGATCTTCCAGCCTGATCTCATCCGCCACCTCAGTACCGGCGTAAATGCCACCGGCGATAAAAAGGATTGCCCCCACCGTCATTGCCACGGTTATCAAAACCCTTTTATTCATAAACCTCCTTCACCCCCTTTCGGTACAGCAGATTTTATTTAGAAGAAAATTGGAAAGTGTCAATTATCTATCAATTTCGGATAGATCTGTCAAGAGAATCAATCGTCATCCTTACCGGTTTCATCCGATTCACCGTTATCCGGTGCGGAGGATGGTTTTTTTTGAAAAAAACGGGCGCCCAGAATGCTGATTTCATAAAGGAGCATTAAGGGTCCGGCCATCATGACCTGAGTGACCACATCCGGAGGGGTCAGTATGGCCGCACCTACAAAGAAAAGAAGCAGCGCGTATTTGCGGTTTTTTCTTAAAAACTCAACCGATACAATACCCAGCTTGGCTAAGAACGTAATCACCAGGGGCATCTCAAAAACAAGTCCAAAGGCCAGTAACAACTTGGCCGAGAAGCTTAGATATTCTTTCATCGAGAGGAGCGGGCGAATTGTTTCGCTGGCAAAACCCAAAAAGAATTTAAACCCCCAGGGGAATACGATGAAATAACCGAAGAACGCCCCTCCGAGAAAGAAAAAGGTGGAGAGGATAACGATGGGCATGAGGAGCCGGCGTTCTTTATCATAAAGGCCCGGTGCCACAAACATCCAGAACTGGTAGAGGATTATCGGGGCCGACAACATCAAGCCGGATAATAAAGCGACTTTCAGATAGGTAAAAAACGCTTCGGGAAGACCGGTGAAAATTAATTTTTCGCCGGGGGGCAAAACTTTGATTACCGGGATCGTTAGAATTTCAAAGAGGAATTCCTTAAAAGCGTATGAAAGGACAAAACCGATTCCGACTGCAATAAAGCATGAAATGAGACGTTTGCGGAGTTCGTCCAGATGCCCTGTAAAAGGGAGTTTTTCATCCTCGCTCATGCGTGACAGACCTTTACGTTCTTTTGGATTCTTCCCGATCTAGTTCCGGCTTATCAATTTCATCATCGGGTGATGAAGTCGATTCCAAGTCGTCAATTTTTTCTTCATCAGATGAAGCCGATTCCGATTGATCAGGCTCGCCTTCATTTGATTCCGAAGCCGATTCCGAATCATCAAGTTCGCCTTCATCCCATTCCGATTCCGAATCCAATGAATCGGTCACATCGACCGAATCCTTTAGCTCCGTATTCACGTCGTCAAAGGTCTTCTTCACGTCCTTGAAGTCTGTATCAGTTTCAATCGATTCTTTAAAGTCGGAGGTCGCCTTTTTAAATTCGCGCATTGCCCGGCCAAGCGACTTGGCGAGATCCGGTAGTTTTTTGGGGCCGAGTACAATCAATGCGATGGCCAGGATCAAGATCATTTCAGGCATGCCGATACCAAACATAAAAGGCTCCTCTTGAAGATATCAAATTATGAGTCAAAAACGATTATTCGTACTTATTTGGCATTAAAGTGTCAAGGAAAAAGGGTGGCGAAGCTGCCAGGCATAGTCAAGGGTTGCCGGTTCGCATTTAGCGCGCGTTGCACCGGCAACCCGGGATAGATCGAATTTTCGAGGAAAATTTCTATGCGCCAAGTTTGGATGCGATTTCAGCGACATGTCTTCCTTGAAACCTGGCTGCGGCGAGTTCATTATCACTCGGCATCCGCTCCCCTTCTCCACCGGCGATGGTCGATGCTCCGTACGGCGACCCTCCCGTAATTTCATCGATCCGCATCTGTCCCTGAAAAGCATAAGGGAGGCCTACCACCACCATGCCGTGATGCAGAAGTGTGATATGAAAACTGAGGATAGTCGATTCCTGTCCTCCGTGCTGGGTGGCCGAACTGGCAAAGACACTCCCGACTTTACCCACCAGGGAGCCGTTGGCCCAAAGCTGTCCCGTGGCATCGAGAAACTGGCGCATCTGGCCGCACATGTTTCCGAAACGGGTCGGTGTGCCGAAAATAATCGCATCGGCCGATGCCAGTTCATCCACGGTGCAAACAGGAATATGTGCAAAAGCCTTCTGGGCTTCGGTTGCGCCCATTTTGGCAAGGACATCGTCAGGAAGTGTTTCCGGAACATGTCGCAACGCCACCTCGGCACCGGCGACGGCTTTGACTCCTTCGGCGATGGCTTCGGCCATATGGTAAATATGTCCATACATGGAATAATATACAATTAATATTTTCATAATAACCTCCTATATTTCATCCCAATTAAGCGAAAAAAGGATTAACTGGGCGGTTATTGGTTAAATGTTAATGGTTAGTAGGAAACAGATAATTACCAACCAATCAAAGATGATAATCTCGAAAAAAGTCGCGTATTCAATTAAAGATGGCTAAGTAAAAAGGTTTATATACAAGGCGTAGTGTTTTTTCAGGAACGAGGCAATACATGTAGTATGCCGAGTGTCTGAAAAAATATTACAACACAGTAGATGGGATTTTTTACGACGCCATCAAAGATATATAAGGATAATAATACCCTTAGAAGGCTTCGCAAGGGAGAGACAGGGGGAAAGACGGTTTAAGAAAGTCATACGGCATCGCAAAAATGCGCTTTTTTATAAGACCGAACATGATGCGCCCACGTCGGGGATCTGTTTATGAGCCTGATCCACACCTGTAACCTGGCTGGTGTCATTTTCTATCAGCATGATGCCACTTGACATTATGTAAAAGCCACACTATCTTAAGTGTAACTTTTACACTAACCAATAAAAATGGCTTCAAAACAACACTGCTACAACTACCCTCACCCAGCTGTTACCACCGATGTGGCGGTTTTCACCCTGCAAAACAAATCGCTGCAGCTACTTCTGATCAAACGGGCCCAAAACCCGTTTAAAGGGCACTGGGCCCTACCGGGTGGTTTTCTGGAGATTGCTGAAGATCTGGAGCAGTGCGCCAAACGAGAGTTGGCCGAAGAAGCCGGCATCAGGGGCCTCTACCTGGAACAGTTGTATACATTTGGCAAGCCCGACCGCGACCCCAGAGAACGTATCATCAGTGTTGCTTACTATGCATTGGTCCCTGCGGACCGGCTTGTTCCAAAAGCTGCCGGCGACGCTGAAGAAGCCCACTGGTTTCCACTGGATGCGTTACCGGAACTCGCTTTTGATCATGAGGAGATCATCGCCCTGGCGCTTGATCGACTGGCCGCCAAGTCAACCTACTCCACCATAGCGCTCCAACTCATGCCCGAAACCTTCACTTTGAGCGAGCTGCAATCGGTGTATGAGGTTCTGCGTAAAGAGAAGCTGGATAAGCGCAATTTCCGGAAATGGTTCTTGGGCCTCAACCAAATTGAAGAGACCGGTGAAAAACGTCGTAACGGTAATCATCGACCGGCAAAAACTTATCGTGCCAAAAACCCCGATCGTGTGGATGTCATCAGCTGATCTGTCAGTCATAGGAGAAAATGGTTATGCGCAAAAATACCCAAGCGGTTGCCATGAAAGCACCCGGTTTTGTTGTTCCTCCACACCCTGAGTGGCCAATGCTCTCCCAAAAGGAGAAGCATGCGCTGAAGGAGAAAATCGAGGCATTGCTCAAACAGCAGGATGCCAAGCTGGTGGCCCACTATTACACCGATGCAGATTTGCAGGAGTTGGCGGAAGAGACCGGCGGTTGCGTCTCCGACTCCCTGGAGATGGCCCGCTACGGCACGCAGCAGAAAGAGCAGACCCTGGTGGTCTGTGGCGTCCGTTTTATGGGGGAGACGGCAAAAATCCTTAACCCGGAAAAACGAATCCTGATGCCCGATCTGAATGCCACGTGTTCACTGGACGAAGGCTGCCCCGCCGATGAGTTCGAACAATTCTGTGACCAGCACCCGAACCACACCGTGGTGGTTTACGCTAATACCAGTGCGCGAGTTAAGGCCCGTTCAGACTGGGTCGTCACCTCCGGCATCGCTCTTCCCATTGTCCGACACCTTTCCGAAAAGGGAGAAAAAATCCTGTGGGCACCGGACAAGCACCTGGGGCGCTATGTGCAAAAAGAGACCGGAGCAGACATGCTGTTCTGGAACGGCTCGTGCGTGGTTCACGAAGAGTTCAAAGCAGTTGCCTTAGAGCGGGTTCGCCGCATGCATCCTGAAGCAGCCGTTCTGGTACACCCGGAGTCACCCGAGGCGGTGATTGAGCAAGCCGATGTAGTGGGCTCCACCACCGCACTGATCAATGCCGTAACCGGAATGGACAACAGATCATTCATTATCGCGACCGATAGTGGAATATTTTATAAAATGAAGCGGTTAGCGCCTAACAAAAAGTTGATTGAAGCACCCACGGCAGGAGAGGGGGCCACCTGTGAAAGCTGTGCCCGCTGTCCCTGGATGGGCATGAATGCACTTCAGAATCTGGCCCAGGTCCTGGAGAAAGGAAACAACGAGATTCTCATTGACCCGGAGTTGAGGAAAAACGCCGTTAAACCCATTCAACGCATGTTGGAATTTTCAGCGCAGTACAACCAGAAACATAGAATCCTAGACCCGGGCCGTTAAATGCAACCTTTCTATTCTTCGCCATAAGACCAACACGATACTAAGATAGAAGATGTAACTCATGACCTCGATCAGTGGTACGCGGGTCAGCCCTATCCTCATTATGCACACGGATCTCATACTTGATTCGTATTTATTTTATTTAAAAATACGAAATAAATCAGTCCTATGCCGTATTTACTTGCATTGAAATTTTTTGTAGAATGAACAAAAAGCTTCTCAAGTATGCGTGCATCTTTTCTGGGAAATCTTATCATTTCGAAATGAAAGATTCAGGCCGCAGAAAATAACGGTACTTAGGGGAGCGACAAAAAAAGATTGCCGCGTTGAGCGGTCACTGCTCGACGCGGATGTCAAATATAGCCCCGTTGGATTGTTTATCTTTCAACATAACCCAACATTTTAAAAGGCAGAGTCATTCGGCTCTGCCTTTTTATTTTTATTACAGCCTCTCAGCCGATAAGGCTTCGATACGATCTATAATCCAAAATTCAAGTTCGAATTCTTTAGATACGGGCATCAGAAGGGCCAGAACTGATTGTCGAACCAGATTTTTTCTTTGAGTTCCTTTTCAACCTCGATCAGGAAATTGAGATGCTCTTTTTCCCATCCGGCAAGCCAGTCATAGAGCTGCTTTTCCTCAGGATTATCGCAGTTGTCGGAGCGATCGGAGTACAGGGCTATAGCAGTTTTCTCCATGGCAATGGCGGCCGATATGGCTGCGGCTTCAAAACCGGCGGATGAAATTTCATTTTTAATTTCCTGGGTTAAGATTTTGGAAGCGAAACCGCTTGAATTCTGATAGACATCCACAGGTGCAAGGAACTTTTTCTGTTGAATATAGGCCTTGAACTGTTGGGCCAGAACATGGATATGCTGTTCCTCTTCTGCGGCCATTAGGGTAAAGAATTCCCGGACCGCCATGCTTTGCGATTGCTCTGCGACCTTCTGATAGAAGGCTTGGCCTCTTCTTTCCATTAAAATGGCATTTTTAAGGATTTCGATAGGACTGTTTGTGCTCATATGAACCTCCTCATCAAAATGTCGGTTGTGTGATAATTAAATTATAACAATGCCTCCTGTATGTTTTCAATCCCGATTCGATCCACAAACCTGGCCATCCGTTCCCGTTTCTTGGCTTTGTCTTTATAATAGGCCAGGCAATCTTTGGTGAGTTGAATGATTTTTTGGGAGGATTGGTTTTCAATCATGACTTCCCCGATGCGTGGGCGCCGGCCCGAGCTGCCTCCAAGGATGAGCGTCCAACCGTTTTTCTTGCCTAAGATCCCGATATCCCGAACAAAGCTCTCTCCACAGCACAAGGGGCAACCCGAAATTCCGATTTTGACTTTAGCAGGAAGATCCATCCCCGCAAAAGATTTCTCAACCTCGAGGCCGAGTCCCAAAGAATCCTGGACTCCAAATTTGCACACGGCCGTTCCCGGACATGCCTGGACATAATGAAGACAAAGTTCGGTCGCTTTCCCAACATCCATATGGAGATCTTCCCATATTTTATCCACATCATCCTTTTGCATCCCCACCAGAGCAAACCGCTGGCCGGATGTGACTTTGATAACGGGGATCTGATATTTTCGTGCGACATTGGCTATTGCTTCTAATTCTTCCGGTGTCACCAGGCCCACCGGGGTTCTCGGGACGATGGCATAGGTTTCTTTATCACGTTGTAAAATGGCACCATTTGGAATGTCCGACATGATCTTTCTCCTTAATTTGATTGCTTTGACCCCTATTTGAATCGAAACCGTGAACGCGTTCTTTCTACTGCAAATGCCTTATAACCACATTTTTCCCGAACAGTCACCACCAAACCGCCAACTGGATGGTAGGGGTTGATCCGTTTCAACCATGTACATACCGCCGTCCAGGGCAAAAAAGACCATTTGTGGATGTCTATTTGACATGACATTCACCGCATATGATAGGGCCATTCTTATTTTCCTTGTGGCATCCTTTGCAATTCAGGTGAAACGCTTTGATAAGCGATGGTTTGCGATCCTCACTTTCCAGTTCATGACAATCAGAACACATCTGGTCTTCAGACGATTCATCGGCGAGCTTGGTTCCATTTTCATAAACGTGGTGGCATTCATCGCACGCTTCAATTTGAGCGGTTTCGTTGTGCTCGTCGTGCCGGAAGACGGACGGAACCCTTTCAGCCTTGGTGAAGGCGCTGTTATCAACGATTCGCATGTCTTCCTGTGAATAGGCATTGACAAAGGCGAGCATTAAAATCATGAGCAACATAAAAAGAAATATCCTGTCTGTCTTCATTCGCATTCTCTTTGACTTCTCTCCCCCGGTTGCTTCCGGGTTTTCGATGAGTCATACAGGATATCGCAAACGAATTTAATATCCAGACCCAATCCGTAATGATGGTTAATGTCCTCCAAACCGCTGTGGCAATTATGGCAAAGCGTAATTATCGCTTCTGTTCCCCGGGACTTGATGACATATAATTGCTCAGATTCTTATAACCCATCAGTTGGTGATAGGCAATAAAGCCTGAAATAAAGGGTGCCGCAGATAAAAACAACAAACTTTCGAGCCGGTTTCAGGAAAGGCTGGGGGACATTTAATTTTGATGACGTCGTAAAAAGTCCCATCTACTGCGTTGCAGTATTTTTTCAGACACTCGGCATACTACATGTATAGCCTCGTCCCTGAAAAAACACTACGCCTTGTATATGAACCTTTTTACTTAGTCAGCTATAATTAAATTTGTTACTTTTTACGAGATCATCAATTTGGGAGGGGATCAATAGGAGTAGTCAGACTGGATGGTCAGAGCAGCCCTCCGGCTGCCATGATATCGGGGACGGTTTCCTCTTTGCCGATGGCCATGATGTGGACCCCGGGGCACATTTTTTCTTCTTTTATGCGCCGGATCATACGCCCGGCGATCTGGATGCCTTTTAAAAGCGCCTCTCCCTTGGGGGCGGACGCCATTTCATCGATTAAATCTTGCGGTACGTTGACGCCGGCGATATTTTTGTTCATGAATCGAGCCATGGGCGCCGAGGTCAGCAGTATGATACCGGCCAGGATTTTGGTCTTAAATTTTGCGGCATATTGCATAAATTTGTTAAATCGGTCCAGATCGTAGACCGCCTGGGTTTGAATGAATTCTGCCCCGGCTTCGATTTTCTTTTCGAATTTTATCAGTTGGGGCTCGAGCGGATCGGCTTCAGGTGTTACGATGGCACCGGCACAAAAAGCCACTTCCCCATCCAATTTGTTGCCGCCCAGGTCCTTGCCTTTTTCCAGAATCCGGATCGTCTCCAATAACTGGCTGGAGTCGAGATCAAAGACACTTTTGGCTTCCTTGTGATCGCCCAGAATAATTGAATCACCGGTTAGGCAAAGGACATTGTGAATATCTCTTGAAGCGGCAAACAAAAGATCCGCCTGCAGGGCCAAACGGTTGCGATCGCGACAGGTCATCTGCAAAATGACCTCACCGCCCATCTCTTTAACCAGAAGGGCACCCCCCAATGACGGGTATCGCATCACCGAGCTTTGATGATCGGTGATATTCACGGCATCGACATGGTCTACCAGCAGTTCGATATGGTGTTTCATCTTTTCGAGATTCGTTCCTTTAGGCGGTGCGACCTCGCTGGTCACGACAAATTTTCCGGAGTTGAGGGCTTCTTTAAATTTGGAAACCATCGTATAAGATCCTTTCTATCGATATTAAGCCGGCAGTTGAAACTTGCCCGGCTTGGGTTCGCCCTGATGATTGCGAGGCTTCTGGTATTTGTGCATCGCATCGAGCCGGTCCAGTTCCTTTAAGCGGTTATAGATCAGTGTCCAGACACAGTCCTTGTTTACATCGATTTCACACATGCCATGGTTGGTGCCGCCGCACGGTCCATTTACCAGTCCTTTGTGGCAGTTGGTCACCGGGCAAATACCGCCGGTTTCACCGATGATGCAGGTTCCACACTGGGTGCAGATTTCATCGAACCGGCCAAGGCCGGTTTCCTTACCGATAAACAGTGTATCAAGGGCAGGAACGACCATTTTTTTTAGCTGTCGGGCGATGGTTTGGACACCATAGGCACAGGTCATGATAAAGAGGGTATCGGCCTGTTCAATTTGTGCGCCAAATTCGTTTAAAAACTCAGCCGTTAAATTGTCGCACGCGACGGGAACCACCGTATGCCCGGTGATCAGTTTGCCCTTTTTTGACAACGTTTCTGTCATTTCCGTTACTTCGGGCTCACCCCCCGTCCGGGTCAGGGTTACGCATGTCCCGCAACCCACGATAAAAATTCGATTGAGTCCATCCAACAACCGATCAATTTCTTCTTCTGACTTTTGATGAGTGATGGATCTGATCATTTTGAGACTATCTCCTTTTCCAGATCGCAGCGCAGACATCGTCCGGCCTCGCGATGGGCCTGGTTTTTGGAAAATCCTTTTTCAACTTCGCGAAAATCCCGCACCCGTTGGTCCGGTTTCTCGATGTCGACTGCGACCCTGGGTTCATCTTGCGTTGTTTCTTTATCCAAGGCCAATCCGGCGCTCGAACTGAAGGCGGTCTTTTCATCCATGATCTCCACCCGCGTGGCGTCTTTTAGTAAATATTTATGGATCGCAACGGCGGCTCTTCTGCCCGAGGCAATGGCTTTGATCACCGTGCTGGGCCCCGTGATAAAGTCACCCCCCGAAAAGATACCCGGGATGTTTGTGGCCAACGTATTTTCTTCCACCTCGAGTCCGCCCCATAGCGACCGCTCGATCTGGCCATCTTTCGATAGAAAGGAAATGTCGGGTGCCTGGCCGATGGCAATAATGATGGCGTCGGCATCGACCATCTGAACCACGTCTTGATCAACACTCAAACGGGAACGACCGTTTTCATCCCAAATGGTTTTGCTGCGCACAAATTCCATGCCTGCGACCCTGCCGCTCTGATGCATGATCTGTTTGGGCGCCCACATGGTGTTGATCGGAATGCCTTCTTCGATCGTTTCTATAATTTCCTGCTCCCAGGCGGGCATTTCTTCAATTGTTCGGCGGTAGTATATCTGGACATCTTCAGCACCCAGCCTAAGAGCGGTCCGGGCAACGTCAAAAGCGACATTTCCCCCCCCGATCACGAGCACCTTGCCCTGCAAGGCAATTTCTTCACCGGTTCGGACCTGCATGAGAAACTGCAGGCCGTTATAGAGGCCTTCCGGGTTTTCTTCTTCTCCCGGAATGCGCAGACGCAGACTCGATTGGGCACCGGCGGCAATAAAGACCGCACTGAATCCTTCCTGCATCAGATCGTTAACCGTGTGTTTGGCGTCAATGGGTGAATTATAGTGGATTGCAGCGCCGCAGCTTTGGATATAGTTTATTTCAGCTTCAATCACGCTGCGGGGCAGACGGAATTCGGGCACGGCAATTCCGAGCATTCCGCCGGCAACCGTTTGAGACTCGAAAACCTCTGTCCTGTAGCCCATCTGGGCCAAATAATAGGCACAGGTTAATCCGGCCGGTCCCGCGCCGGCGATGGCAACCCTTAGCGGATGGGTGACAGGGAAGGGTTTGGGTGCCGATTGGATATGTTCAAAATACCAATCGGTTGCAAAACGCTTAAGCAGCCGTATGGCAACGGGTGCATCGAGTTCACCGCGACGGCATTTGTATTCACACGGATGCACGCAAATGCGACCGCATACCGCCGGAAACGGGTTTCTTTCGCGGATGATTTCAACCGCTTTTTCATATTCGCCTTCGGCAATGGCCGCGACATAATTGGGTACATCGATACCCGCCGGACAGGCGTGCTGGCAGGCGGAAATAACCATTGAATCACACATGGCCCCGGCGCAGCGCTGTTCGAGAATGTGATCTTCATATTCCTTGGCAAAGTATTTCAAGGTCGAAAGCGCAGGTTTGGCACACGTCTGGCCGAGGCCGCAAAGTGAGGCCTCGGTAACGGTCTGCCCGATTTCCTTGATCGTTTCAAGATCCTCAAGCTTTCCCCGGCCCTGGGTAATGCGGGTCAAAATTTCTAAAAGCTGGGTTGTTCCCAGGCGGCAAGGGGCGCATTTGCCGCACGATTCGGACTGCGTGAAGCCGAGAAAAAAGCGGGCGATTTCAACCATACAGTTGTTTTCATCCATCACGACCATTCCGCCCGATCCCATGATGGCGCCGATGCGCTGTAAGCTATCGTAGTCGATGGGCAGATTTACAAACTGGGCTGAAACACACCCCCCGGACGGTCCTCCCATCTGGACGGCTTTAAATTTCCGGCCCCCGGGAATTCCGCCGCCAATATCAAAAACGACCTCTTTAATTGTTGTGCCGATGGGAACCTCCACCAGACCGGTATTGTTCACCTTCCCGGCGATTGAAAATATTTTGGTGCCCTTGCTGCTTTCGGTTCCAACCTGGCCATACCATGCAGCTCCGCGGTTGATTATCAGCGGAATATTGGCCCAGGTCTCTACATTATTAATGTTAGTGGGTCGCTGATCGATTCCGGATTGGGCCGGAAATGGCGGCCGGGCATGGGGCATGCCACGTCGGCTTTCTATGGAAGCCATGAGCGCAGTTTCTTCACCACATACGAAAGCACCGGCCCCCTTTTTTAATAGAATATTGAAATTAAAGCCCGTTCCCAGGATGTTTTCACCTAAAAGACCCCGTTCTCTGGATTGCGCTATGGCAATATTAAGATGTTCTATGGCAATGGGGTATTCTTCGCGGACATAAATGTAACCCTGATCCGCCCCGATGGCGTTCGCGCCGATCAACATGCCCTCCAAAACAGCATGCGGATCACCTTCTAAGACGGCGCGATCCATGAAGGCGCCGGGATCGCCTTCATCGGCGTTACAAACAATATATTTTGGACGCCCCGCCGCTGCACGCGTGAATTTCCATTTAAGACCTGTTGGGAAACCAGCTCCTCCGCGTCCCCTCAGTTTAGCGGAAGTGACTTCTGATATGATCTCTGCGGGAGTCATTCTTGACAGGATTTTCGCAAGCGCCTGGTAGCCGCCAGCGGCAAGGTAATGCTCGATCTGGGTAGGATCAATCCGGCCGCACTTTGCCAAGACTCTTTTTTTCTGTTTTCGGTAAAAGGGGATTTGATTCAGATAAAAAATGGGTTGGTGTGTTTGCGGGTCCTGGAAAGCAAGCCGATTGATCAGGTGGTTATTCTTGAGGGTCTGTTCTACAATTTCAGCTGCATCTTCCGGATTTACTTCCTGGTATTGAATGCCCATCGGGTCGATAGCGATAACCGGAGCCTTGGCGCAAAATCCGTGACAACCCGTCGCACGCACTTCAACCTGTTTGGTAAGGCCCTGCTTTTTGACCTCTTCTTCGATCGCTTTGCTGACAGAAGCCGCGCCATGGGCCCGACAACCGGTCATGCAGACATACACGACCGTTTTTCTTTCATCAGTGCGGGTAAGGATTTTATTGCGGAGCCATTCCAGCTGTCCGATAGAATGAAGCTTTTGCATTATTCTTGATCAATCCCTCTATCTTTCTTGTGCTGATCCAATATGCTGGTGACCTTTGTGGGTGCCAGCTTGCCAAAATAGTTTCTATTGACCAACATGGTCGGGGCCAGAAAACAGGCCCCGAGGCATGCAACCGTTTCTAAAGTAAATTGATGATCAGGGCTGGTTTCTCCTTCTTCAAGATTCAGCTCTCTTTTCATCATTCTGAGGACGCTCCGGCCGCCCTTTACGTGGCATGCTGTGCCGCGGCAAACCTTAAGCACATATTTTCCTTTGGGTTCCAAGGCAAATCCGGCATAAAACGTAATCACACCTTGTACCTGAGACGGAAACAGGTTCAGTGCCGCTGCAATCGGTTCAATCGATTCGGGAGGGACATATCCGAATTCTTCTTGAACTTCCTGAAGAAGGGGAATGAGCCCCCATTTGCGGCCTTGGTACTTTTTGATAATTGCAGTGAGTTTTTCCTGACTGATTTCGGGTTGATCCATAGCAAATTCCTGACGTTAAATCTTTTCGATGCGAACCTGACAGGTCTTCCACCCATCCGTGTCCGGGTCCCCCAGATCGTTAAAGCCGATGAGGCTCAGGGCATCATTTGAGTCGACCGCCAAAGGCACAAAAAGCTGTCCCGGGCGGATGGCGGGTTTTATTTTAAGGGTCCTTTTCAAACCCCCGTCCGGTGAAACGAGGTTAATGATAGCGCCGTCAACCAAATTCAGCTCTTCGGCATCTTCAGCCGAGATCTCGATATCTCCGGTTTGATCGAATTCCTGGATGCGCCCGGAGGCA
Organism: uncultured Desulfobacteraceae bacterium; assembly: GCA_964572695.1. GTDB lineage: Bacteria > Desulfobacterota > Desulfobacteria > Desulfobacterales > CAZHA01 > CAZHAH01. Next base: position 1,388 of record CAZNFS010000058.1, on the reverse strand, counting down.
GCCGTGCGGGTTCCGCTTCCCAAATGATGTCGCAGCGATCCGATAATGGCGGTAAAGGGGTATTTGGGGTCCAAAGACGTTTCGATAGTGGAAACGACGGGCGCAAAAGCGATCAGTTCATTCTCATTTTGGGGCTGAAGGGCTGATTCCGGATGCGCAGGGGTTATCCAACAGGTCCCCTCTCCGTTCAAATCGGCATACATGGGAACCAGTTGACGGATTTCCGCGCGAATTTTTTCAACCGACGCATACGATTCAGCATAACTCAACGTTGTCGAAAGAAGATCGAGAATTTCCCAATCGGCTTTGGCCCTACCGGGCGGTGGTACGACCGGCCGAAACGTTTGAATCCGCCCCTCCATGTTGGTAAAGGATCCTCCCTTTTCGCTGAAAGCGGCACCCGGCAGAACGGCATCCGCAATTTGGGTGGTTTCATTGTGGAGGATGTCCTGCACAACCAGAAATTCTAATTTTTCCAAGGCCTTTTGAACCCTTTCGGATTGCGGTAGGGCGCGAAGCGGATTTTCGCCCATCACATAGAGGCCTTTTAGAAGACCTTTCTCAGCCGCATTGATCATTTCGATGAGGTTGAATCCCGGTGTCGGGGAAAGTTTCGCCTTCCATTTTTCCTCCCACACTTTTGAGGCTCCCTTTTTGTTAAGGGGGAGGCGCCCCGGGAAGAGATGGGGAGCCGTTCCCATATCGTGGGCGCCCATCTGGTTATTTTCTTTTGTGAGCAGATAAATGCTGTTGCCGGGTGTGCCCAGATTTCCGGTCATCAACCCCAGGTTGAGAAGCGCGTCAAGGGTATACAGCCCATATCGCTGTTGCAGGATTCCGTTGCCGATCACAAAGGCGGTTTTATTCTGGCCAATTAAATCGACCGTCGTTTGCAGTTGGTCTTCATTTAATCCTGTTACCCTCTGGACCCGTTCAAGATCGAGGGTTGAAAGGCTGTATCGGAAAAGACTGAATCCCTTCGTATGCTGATCGATGAAAGACGCATCATAGACCCCTTTTTCGAGCAACTGCGCCGCCAGAGCGTTAATCATTTCCAGATCGCCCTGGGGTTTTACAGGCAGCCACAATGATGCAGAGGGCACTAAATCGGTTTTGCGGGGGTCGACGACAATTATGGGGATACCGCGCCGAGCGGCTCTTTTAAGATAATAACCTGCCACCGGAAGGGAATGATGGGGATCGGCCCCTAAGACGCAAATAACCTCCGCCGTTTCTAGTTCGTCCAGGCGATTCACCCGGCAACGGCCGGCGGTCTTTTTTTCCAGAGCCGACAGCAGGTGCTGTCCATAGACGTATCCGCCGTTTTCCACGTTGTTGGTTCCAAAAATGACACGGGCAATTTTCTGAAAAAGGTAGTTCTCCTCGTT
>CAZNFS010000057.1:0-16819 GCA_964572695.1 uncultured Desulfobacteraceae bacterium | reverse complement strand
TATGGTGCGGTGCACGGAAAGGGCGCCTTGTCATCAGGGCCTGCTGGTTTGAAAGCATACCGACAACGCTGTAGATTTTTGTTGTTTCGATCGCCTCTTCGAATGTCAGCGGCGGCAAAATCGTGGCCAGCCTTTTGGCCAACATGGTTTTGCCCGAACCCGGCGGGCCGATCATGACCAGATTGTGCCCCCCTGCGGCGGCAATTTCAAGCGCACGCTTGCCATGTTCTTGACCCTTGACATCTGAAAAATCGAAATCAAAGCGCTGGTCTTTCTCGAAAAGGGCTGAAATATCGGCGGTTTCGGGTGGTATGTCGTTAACACCTCTGAAAAAATCGATTAACTGGGATAACGTTTGAACCGGATGGACAGCGATGCCTTTGACGACCGAGGCTTCGCGTCCGTTGCCGTGAGGAACGACAATTCCGCCATAACCGGCTTTTTGGGCCGCAATGGCCATCGGAAGAGACCCCTTTACCGGCTTTATACGTCCATCCAGGGATAGTTCTCCCATAACCAGATAATCCTTCAGCACGGATCCTGAAAAAACATCCGTGGCGGCCAAAATACCCAAGGCCATGGGCAAATCAAATCCGGTGCCTTCCTTTTTGATGTCAGCCGGCGCCAGGTTTACGGTAATGCGATCATCTGGAAAAAGGAACCCGGAATTGTTAATGGCGGCCTTGACCCGTTCCTTACTTTCTTTAACGGCTGTCTCGGGGAGACCCACGGTGGTAAAAGAAGGGAGGCCCTGGGAAATGTCGACTTCAACTTCCACGAGATACGCGTCAATACCAATAACCGCGCTGCTAAGTACTTTTGATAACACGGGCACTCCTTTTAGGTTAGAATGATCCATAACAAATCGATATGTTTAGAACAACAGTTAAAAAAATGAGTGGTTTATCTATTGATAAACTCGTAAAACGTCGAAATTGCGACGGCGAAGTAAAAAGTTCAAGTTCAAGGCGTCGTGAATTTCGTAGAATGAGGCGTACTTTTGTACGCCGCAGTGAACACGAAATGATGCGCAACGCAGAAATTGGGCTTTTTACGAAGCCGCCATCTATTTCTTGTTGTCAAAGGGATAAAGAATAGGATAAAGGGATTCGAATTTCTATAAATAATGCGCAAGCGTACCGGGTGGACCCACCCGTTTCGTTTGACAACGATATCTTAAAGACTCAATGCATATCAATCAAAGAACCTTGGCAAAACCGGTTTCGTGTACCGGTATCGGCATGCACTCAGGCAAAGCGGTTTGTGTCACGATAAAGCCGGCCCCTGTCAATCATGGGGTTAAGTTTGCCAGAACAGACCTTCCCAATAACCCCATAATTTCAGCTCATTTCCATAGCGTCGTCGATACGAGCCTGGCAACGGTTATCGGTTCGGATGGGATTATTGTTTCCACCATAGAACACCTGATGGCGGCGCTTGCGGGACTATCAATTGATAACGCCCTGGTGGAGATGGACGACTATGAAGTTCCGATAATGGATGGATCCGCAGGACCGTTTACCGCATTGATAAATTCAGGGGGCATTGAAGAACAGAACCGCCCCAGATGTTTTTTTGTGGTTAACGAGCCCATCGAGCTAAAAGAAAGTGGTCGCAAGGTGGGGGTTTATCCGGCACGCAGCATGAGAGTTACCTATACCATTGAATTTAATCATTCCCTGGTAAATGAGCAATCCTATTCCCTAGAAATGTCAGACACGCTTTTTGAGCGTGAGATAAGCAGAGCGCGAACCTTTGGTTTTATGCATGATGTGGAATATTTAAGACGCTATGGATTTGCTAAGGGCGGTTCCCTTGACAATGCAATTGTCATTGATAAAGATCAGATATTAAACAACGAGGGTTTACGATACCCAAATGAATTTGTACGACATAAAATTCTGGATTGTATCGGCGACTTCTCGCTCCTCGGTATGCCGGTGCTCGGACATGTCGTGGCGCATAAGTCCGGACATGGTTTCAATCACGCCTTTCTAGAAAAATTTTTTAGGGAAAAGAGCTCGTGGGAAACCCGCACAATTAGTGAGACTAAAGACCTCAGCAACCGGGTTCCGCTTTAATCAAAATCGCTTGCCATTTAGCAAAGTTTCCGCTATTAACAAAAATCGAGATTTGTTAAAGATTCCTTAGTGTTTCATTGCCATTGACACTCTTTTTGACATTCATCCTGTTTTTTCGAAAGCACTGATTCGTGATGGCTGGTTGTATATTTCGGATTTTGATCATCATCTGTTGCCTGTTTGGGGGGATCGGCAACAGCTTTGCCCTGGCCCAGGAAGCCAAGCTTGCCAATATCATTGTAACCAACAACCGGGACGATTTTTTAATTTATCTGACGGTTGAGGGTGCATTTCAGGACAAAATGAAAAAGGCTATCTTAAGCGGTGTCCCCACAACGTTTTCATTTTTTATTACCCTTTATCAAAATCGCAAGATGTGGCCGGACAAAAAAATTGCCGATGTCAAAATAATCCATACCATTAAATACGATAACCTGAAAAATGAATTTTTTGTGAGGCGTTCATGGAAAAATGGCAAACCGGAAATGGCCCAGACGTTTGATGCGGCCCAAAAACTGATGGCCGAAATCGATAGTTTGAAGATTATACAGCTGAACAAGCTAGAGAAAGGGAAACAGTACCAGCTCCGAGCTAAGGCGGAGCTTGATAAATTAACCCTTCCTTTTTACCTCCATTACGTCCTGTTTTTTGTCTCGCTTTGGGATTTTAAAACCGATTGGTACACTATAGATTTCATCTACTAAGTGAAACAGAAGAGATTGAATTCGACAACTTACATTTCAAAAGAAGATCGCCAGCGGCGCAAACGCGAGTTCATCATCATCTTGATCATTATTGTGGTGGTCGCCCTCCTGACCTTTGCCGAAAGCAGAGTCATCCATCTCGGATCTGACTTCCCCGTATCCAATGCAATATTGATGTTCATTTTCATTAATATCAATTTGCTTTTGCTTATCTTGTTGATATTTCTTGTTTTTCGAAATCTGGTTAAACTTCTCTACGATCGCAAGCGCAATGTCATGGGGGCCAAACTTCGCACCAAACTCGTTGTGGCGTTTATATCTCTGACACTGTTGCCAACGATTGTGCTGTTCTTTTTTTCACTCAAGTTTATTACCACCAGTATCGGGTTTTGGTTTAATGCCCCCATCGAAAAGGCCCTTGAAAATTCCCTCAAAGTCGGAAGGCATGTCTATCATCACGTCGAACTCACCAACCGGTTTTTTCTGGAGCGAGCCGCTTTACAGATAAAAAAGAAAAAACTTTTGGATTCTAAAAATAAGAAGGCCCTGGTGCGTTATATTAAGGTCGTGCAGCGGGCATTTAACATGCAGGCCGTCGAGGTGTATAGTCTTAATTCAGAGCGATTGAGTTTCGCCATCTCACCCGAACTGGAAAAAAAACCCTTCAGTGTTATTTCGGCCGACGCACTTCACCAGGAAATCACACCCGGTCATGTCAGATCCATTTCAGAACGAATTCCAGGCGGCGAACTGTTTCGCACCATCGGGACGGTCCCCTTTGGGGCTAAACGGCAGGATGCAAAGGCCTTCATTGTTCTAACAGCACTTATTACTCAGGATCTTTCCGAAAACCTGCGTTCCATTTCAAGGGGTTTTGAGCAGTATCAACAGATAAAACTCCTCAGAGATCCGATCCAGGTTTCCTATTACATCACACTTTCGATCGTCGCGCTGCTGGTCGTATTTTGTGCGGTCTGGTTCGGGTTTTATTTAGCCAAAACCATCAGCATTCCCATCATGGAGTTAGCTCAGGGGACCCTCAAGGTTGCGGAAGGCGATTTGAACTTTTCCATCCCGCCGGTTGCCGATGATGAAATTGGAAGTCTGGTTGAATCTTTCAATAAAATGACCAAGGACCTTAAAAACGGTCGGGAGCAATTGGAACTTTCCACCAAGATGCTGCAGGAAAGGAATGTCGAAATCGACAACAGGCGCCGGTATATGGAAATCGTTCTCCGCAACGTGTCGGCCGGGGTTTTAGCACTTGACGCTGACGGTTCCATTACCTCGGTGAACAAATCGGCCGAAAAGATGCTTAAATTAAAGTCAGATGAGATATACAAAAAAAATTATCAGAATCTGCTAAAAGGTCAGCATCTAAAGCTTGCCAATGAAATAAAAGAGAACCTCTCCACAGCACGGGACAATGCCTTGGAGGTTCCATTGCGATTGATAATTGAAGGCCGGCCGCGGAGCTTTTTGGCTTATGTCACGGCGCTCAAGGATGACGAGGGAAATCACATGGGCACGGTGATGGTGTTTGATGATTTCACGGAACTCGAAAAAGCGCAGCGCATGGTCGCCTGGCGCGAAGTGGCGCGACGAATTGCGCATGAGGTTAAAAACCCACTTACGCCTATAATGCTTTCGGCGCAACGGCTTAAAAGAAAATATTCTGAGAAGATCGACGAATCGGTTTTTGAAGAATGTACGCGCACAATCGTCGACCATGTGGACATCATCCGCAACCTGGTAAATGAGTTCTCAGCCTTTGCACGATTTCCAACGGCCAACCCCGCACCCTGCCAGCTTCCGCCTATTGTCGAAGAAACACTTGCGCTTTATAAAGACGGGCATCAAAACATCACCTTTGAAACCCGAATTTCAGAATCGATTCCACAGTTGAATCTTGATCGACAGCAGATCAAACAGGCCTTAAACAACCTTGTGGACAATGCCATAGCGGCCATTGCGGATAAAGGTGCGATTACCATCACGCTTACCCATGATCCGATTTTGAATATGGTCCGATTAGTTGTGACCGATGATGGAGAAGGAATTTCGGATGAAGATAAAACCCGTCTTTTTGAACCGAATTTTTCGACTAAAAAAGCCGGTATGGGATTGGGTCTTACCATCGTAAGTACAATCGTAACAGACCATGATGGAATGATAAGTGTTCAGGATAATCAACCCCAAGGGGCCAGGTTTGTTATTGAACTACCGGTCAAATAATGATGGCGTCGTAAAAAGTCCCATCTACTGCGTTGTAGTATTTTTTCAGACACTCGGCATACTACATGTATGGCCTCGTTCCTGAAAAAATACTACGCCTTGAATATGAACCTTTTTACTTAGCCATCTCTTAATGAACTTAATATATGTTGTAGCACTACGAAAAGAGAGGCACCACTTATGTTTCCGAGCGTTTTAATTGTTGATGATGAGCCGTCGATACTTCAATCTTTAGGCGGCCTTCTTTCAGATGAGGGCTTTGAGGTTACAACCGCAGCCAATGGATATGAAGCGCTGAAAAATATCGAAATCGATTCTCCCGATCTTGTCCTGCTTGACATCTGGATGCCCGGAATGGACGGAATTGAAACGTTGACGGAGATAAAGCGGAACAACCCCTTTATACAGGTCATTATCATTACCGGGCATGGAACCATTGATACGGCCGTAAAAGCGACCAAGATAGGGGCCTTTGATTTTATCGAAAAACCGCTTTCAATCGACAAGGTCATTGTCGCGATTAACAACGCACTGAATTTCAGAAAGCTGGAGGAAGAGAACAAATACCTGCGCAAGAAGACCATTGAAAAAAATTCCATTGACGGGAACAGCCCGGAAACCATGGAGCTAAAAAGGCAGATAGCGATTGCGGCGCCCTCAGATTCCTGGATTCTGATTACGGGTGAAAACGGGACCGGGAAAGAACTCGTCGCCAGGGCCATACACCATCTTAGCCCGCGGGCCGGTCATCCGATGGTCGATGTCAGTTGTGCTGCGATCCCAGACGAATTGATCGAAAGCGAGCTTTTGGGACATGAGAAGGGATCATTTCCAGGAGCGGTTTCCAAACGAATTGGAAAATTTGAATTGGCTGACAAGGGAACCATTTTTTTTGATGAAATCGGGGATATGAGCCTAAAAACCCAGGCCCAGCTGTTACGGATCCTGGAAGAGAAGGAGTTCCAGAGAATCGGCGGGAGCCGAGGGATAAAAGTGAGCTGTCGCGTTATTGCATCGAGCAACAAAGATCTCAAAGAGGAGATCAAAAAAGGGCGTTTTCGTGAAGATCTTTATTATCGTCTCAATGTCATACCGATAGGAGTCCCTCCCTTAAGAGCCCGAATCGATGATATTTTCTTGTTAATCGAAACATTTATCAACGAAAGTGCCAAGGTCAATCGGAGTACAAAAAAAAAGATCGCCCCTGACGCGGTTGTATTGCTGAGCAGCTATGTATGGCCGGGGAATGTAAGGGAATTGAAAAACCTGGTTGAGCGTCTCGCCATCATGGTAAAAAAGGATGTCATCGAGGCATCCGATCTGCCCGCGCCCTATAACACCGAGAATGGAGAGTGCGCCGAACCGGCTCAGTTTAATGAATTGTTTATATTGGACAACCTAAAGCAAGCCACCCAATCGTTTGAGCAAATGTTTATTAAGCAGAAGCTTGTGCAGTATAAGCATGATATTTCGAAAACAGCCGCAGCGCTCGGCGTGACGCCGGATCTTTTAGAAGCAAGGCTCAAGACGGTATAATGGGGCTAAGAGTCATTGGCGGTGACCTTAAGGGGAGAAGACTTCACACCCTCCGAGGTCAGGCGATAAGACCTACCGCGAATCGAATAAAAGAGTCGATTTTCAGCATCCTCGCGGGGCGTGTGAGGGAAGCGCACGTTTTAGATCTTTTTGCCGGTACCGGTGCTTTGGGTATTGAAGCGTTGAGCCGGGGGGCGGCGGCGGCGGTTTTTATTGATAATGATCAAAAAGCCACCCAGGTCATTAAAGCCAACCTCAAATCGGGCAACCTGGAGAATCGGTCGACGTGTATTAGGTGGGATGCAACCCAAAACTTGAATTGTGTGGCAACCCTTTCACCCGCTTTTGATCTGATTCTGATGGACCCACCCTATAACCGAAACCATGTCAACCCGGCCTTAACACTACTTCACCGCAGCGGGTCAATCCAAAACAAGGCTTTGGTTATCGTTGAACATGACAGGCGTGAACCGATTCTTGAAGATCGCATTCCGTTTGCCCTCACCGATCAGAGACGATACCGGAAAAGCCTTGTCTCCTTCCTTGCGCATATGATATAAAATATACCAGATAAAGGGTGGACATATGGAATTTCCTCAAGATATCGGCGTTTATGAATGCAAATGTAATCCGCTTTCATCTAGAGGGTCACCATAACTAAAAAAGGAGGGTCACAAAGCGATGCAACGAGTTGCAATTTATCCAGGGTCCTTTGATCCGGTCACCAACGGCCATCTCGATGTTGTCGAAAGAGGGCTGACACTTTTTGATAAAATAATCGTCGCTATTTTACGCAATCCTTCAAAGGAGTTTCTTTTTCCGATCGAAAAACGGATTGAATTGCTGCAAAAAACCCTGGTACAATTCTCAAATGTAGAAATCGACACCTTCGACGGTCTTACCGTGGAGTATGCTGCCAAGCGTAATGCCCAGGCAATTTTGCGAGGGATGCGGGCCGTATCTGATTTTGAATATGAATTTCAGCTGGCCCTTATGAATCGCAAGCTCAAGCGCGAGATACAAACCGTATTCCTTATGACCGGATTGCGCTGGATTTTTACAAGTTCCTCCATCATTAAAGAAGCAGCACGATTCGGAGGTGATGTTCACGATATGGTCCCTCCTGAGGTGGACGATGAATTAAAAAAAGTCTTTAATCCGGGCGACCGCCGGGGTGCCTGATATGGATTTGTGGCAACTCAAGATCTTTTGTAATGTTGTCGAACGGAAGAGCTTTTCAGAAGCAGGGCAGGTTGTCCACTTGTCGCAGCCGACGGTCAGCAGTCACATAAAAGAACTGGAAGAATATTTCGACTGCCGTCTAATCGACAGGCTCCCCAAGGAGGCGATAGCGACTAAGGCCGGCGAGCTCTTATACGAATACGGCAAAAGGCTTTTAGCCTTAAAAGATGATGCTGAAACCGCTATGTTCGAATTCAATGGCAAAATTAAAGGCCGGCTTGCAATTGGCGGCAGCACAATTCCAAGCGGATATATCCTCCCTAAAATCATCGGTGAGTTTAAGATGGCCCATCCGCAGATTACGATTGCACTGGTGGCCGGCGACACGGATAAAACGATTAAAGATATCCTTGAGGGGACAATCGAACTCGGGATTGTGGGAGCTAAAACACATCATAAAAAGATCTATCAAGAGCCATTCATCCAAGATGAAATGCGGTTGGTGATTCCGGCCGGGCACAAGTGGAAAGATGCCAAGGAGATTGACTTGACCCAGCTTACGAGCGAACCTTTTATTGTGCGGGAAGCGGGTTCCGGAACGCTTAAATCGCTTCAGCTTAGTCTGGCCGAAAAGAATTTTGATATTGACAGTTTAAATATCATGGCCGAGATGGGTAGCACGGCGGCGCTTATTCAGGCGGTCAAAAGTAACGTGGGGGTTTCCATCTTTTCAACCGTTGCAATCGATGAATATTTGCAAGCCGGGACGTTAATAGCGCTTCCCGTGAAAGGGCTCAATTTGAGACGACATTTTTATTTAACAACGCATAAAGATAAAAGCCTATCGCCTTTGGCATCCGCATTTATCATTTTCACGAAGGCGTCGACCAAAGGAGAAAACGCGTGCTGACCACCTAACGAACACCGATTGAGTGAGGACCGATAATGGCCGTTTCAATTTCACCCAATGCAGAAATCGTAATGCAGAAACGGTATCTGAAAAAAGATCGCAAGGGCAAGGTAATTGAGACCATTCCCGCGCTCTTTACACGCGTTGCCAAAGCGATTGCCGCAGCGGATACCATTTTCGATCCCGGCGCCGACATCGCCAAGACAGAGAAAAAGTTTGCTAACCTTCTGAAGAATTTGTGGTTTCTTCCCAATTCGCCCACACTCATGAATGCCGGCCGTCGACTGGGACAACTGGCAGCTTGTTTTGTGCTTCCGGTTGAAGACTCGATGGAGGGCATTTTTGACACGTTGAAGCATACCGCCATGATCCATAAAAGCGGGGGCGGAACCGGATTTTCCTTCTCCCGAATACGTCCTGAAAACGATGTGGTTCTGTCCACGGCGGGTGTTTCGAGCGGCCCCCTTTCGTTTATGTCGGTGTTTGATGTGGCCACAGAGACGGTCAAACAGGGCGGGACTCGCAGGGGGGCAAACATGAGTGTCCTCAGCGTAGATCATCCGGATATTGAGGGTTTTATCAGATCCAAAAACGACCTCAACCGGTTTAATAATTTCAATATATCGGTAGCACTCACTCAAAATTTCTTGCAGGCGCTATCAACCAACAGCAATTATGATCTTATTAATCCCCGCACCCGAAAACCGTCCGGAACTCTACCCGCCCGCAAAATATTTGATCTCATCGTTCACGCAGCCTGGCAGACCGGAGAACCGGGAATTATTTTCATCGATCGGATCAATGCCGATAATCCAACCCCCCATTTGGGAAATATCGAAGCAACCAATCCATGCGGCGAACAGCCGCTCCTGCCATACGAATCGTGCACCCTTGGTTCGATTAATCTGTCGCGCATGGTGACAAAAGGGGTTTTAGATCAAAACCGGCTTAAACGCGTCGTCAGAGATGCGGTCCATTTCCTGGACAATGTTATCGATATCAACAAATATCCCCTCAAACGCATCGAAAATATGAGCAAGGGCACACGCAAAATCGGTCTCGGCGTCATGGGATTTGCTGATCTGCTGATAAAAACGGGTCTTTCCTATGATTCGGACGAAGCGGTTTTGCAAGCCGAAAAGGTCATGTCGCTGATCGCTGTGGAATCCAAGCAGGCGTCCATCGCCCTGGCTCAAAAACGGGGCAATTTTCCGTACTATGAGGGGAGTGTATACGACCACAAGTCAACCCCCTTTATGCGCAATGCCACAACGACAACCATTGCCCCCACAGGCACCATCAGCATTATTGCCGGTGCTTCAAGCGGCATTGAGCCCCTGTTTGCCGTCGCACATATGCGCAATGTGCTTGATGGCAAATCCCTTTCGGAGATGCATCCGCTGTTTGTTCAAGTGGCTAAAGAAGAAAAATTTTTCAGCAAGCATCTGGCGGAGGAAATCATTGCCTCGGGATCGATTCAGCAGATTGGTACGATTCCGGATCACGTTAAGACGCTTTTTCGAACCTCCCACGACATCTCACCTGAGTGGCACGTGAAAATACAGGCTGCCTTTCAGAAACACACCCACAACGCCGTATCAAAAACGGTGAATTTTCCGGCCACGGCAACGCGCAAACAGGTGGAGAGCGTCTATCTGCTTGCCCATCAGAACGGTTGTAAAGGCGTCACCATTTACAGAGACGGGAGCCGCGATCATCAAGTGCTCAAGATCGGAAGTGAACAGCACGAATCGGTAAGGATTGCGCCGCGACCGCGACCCGAGCGGACCCATGGAATTACGGAACGAATGAAAACCGGGTGCGGAAAATTGTATGTTACCATCAATTCGGATGAACAAGGCATGTGCGAGGTATTCGCTCAGATGGGAAAAACCGGCGGATGCGCTTCATCCCAGATAGAGGCCGCCGGGCGTTTGATTTCGCTGGCTTTGCGATCGGGTGTTAAAGTGGAAGCCATTGCCAAACAACTGATCGGGATAAGGTGCCCGTCACCTTCCTGGCAGAACAGCAAAATGGTTCTTTCCTGCCCCGATGCGATTGCGCATGTGCTAAGTCGTTTAACCGGCATGGATTTCAAAGAAAGCGGTGCCGTGATGGGTGTATGCCCCGACTGCAGCGGTGTCATGACGCATGAAGAAGGGTGTCTGGTATGTCATTCGTGCGGATTTTCAAAGTGCAGCTAAGGATTTTGGACAAGCCACCTCATTGCACGCTGCTCCTATGGGGTTAATTGTTTTGTTGGTATAATCATGCTATAAAAAACAGGGAGGTGATTAAAAGACCCGCTGCACGACTGCGGCCGTTTGGAAAAGCGCACCAATCTTGCCCCAAACCATGGATCCACTATTCTAAGAGATCCCCATGAAAATATGTCCAAACTGTGACCAACCGGTCACCGAAGAAATCACCACCTGCCCTTCGTGTGGAATTGAAATCGGCGAAGGCCGAAAACGCATCGATGACTACCGAATCGTCGAAGTTTTACACGAGGGCTATGCGAGCATTTTGTGTAAAGCCATCCGGGAACAAACCAACGAAACGGTAATGCTTCGTCTTTTTACACCCAATTCGGGTGTACAAGGGGATGTTGCCGTACGCCTCATGCGGGAATTAATCGATTTGAAGAAATTGCCGGAAGAGAGCTTTGTCCAGCATTATTCGATTCGGTGCTCCCCGGACAAGACCTGGTACCGGGTTAGTGAGTGGATCGACTCCGAGAGTTGGGGATCTTTGCTGACATCGGGGAGTTTGAATGACCAACACACCGTTATCGATCTGTTTTATCAAATGGCTTTAATTCTGAGTATCCTCCATCAGAAAGGTTACACGATCCCCCATCTCATTTTGAACGATATCATTGTCTTCAAGGACCAGAAACAGCGCCTAAAAATTAAGATAGACTACAAGCTCTCGCGTTTCTTTGATCCCAAATTAGATCGTCCCGGCCCGATGTTAAAGAAATTATTGACATGTCATTCAGACATTATCAATCGGCGACCATTCGATTTTAAAACCGATATCTGGTCGCTGGGAAAGATTTTTGTAGAACTCTTAACGGCGGATTTGGAATGTACCGATTTTCACGCCAGAGTCGATAATCTGGAACTCTCCCATGAACTGAAGACGCTGATAAAGGTCATGCTGGCCGAAGACCCGGATATGCGTCCGCGCTCCATGGCCGATGTGACCGAATCATTGTCGCGCATAAAGGCCGAAGCGCAACTGGCCGAAGCAAGACCCCGGATTCAAGCGGCGGCAGCCCCCTCCGGGATCATCAAAGGGATCCAAAAAAGGATACGGATCTTAGGCACGGTGGTGATTGTTTTATGCGTGGTCATTGGGTGGAGTTGGTTCCAATTGGAGAAAGAAAAAGAAGACGCCGGGACAATGCTGGAAGAAATCGCCAATCAGTATGCCCGCTCGGTGGCTTTCGTCATGGCGGAATACTGGCTTACGGTGGACAACGAGAAAATGTACCACAATGTGACCGAAGGGACCGCATTTTTGGTTGACGAAAACGGGTATATGTTAACCAACCGACACGTGGCCTGTCCCTGGCTTGAAGACAGGAGGCTTTTTGCGGCTATACAGCATTTCCGCAATTTAAAGAAGACACCTCAATTCGAATATCGAATTTTCTTGTGGTTTGAGGGCGAAAGGGCCTTTCATCGAGTTGCCGATCTGATCCGCGGTGCTGATCTTAACGATATTTATTTTATCAAGACCGCTTTCAGCACCGAAACAACCGCGCGATTAACGATTGCCGGTGTCGCCAAACCCCCCGTTCGTACCCGGCAGATGGTGACATCACCGCTAAAAAACGACTTTGCCGTATTAAAAATCGCTTCTGTTCCGGAGGGATTGAAACCCCTGCCCCTGGATATGCATATGGATCCTCAGAAGATTCCGAAGCTATCCCGTGTACTTGCCTTGGGGTTTCCACTCGGTCGCAGAACCCAGGATACGAGTGTTAATGTGAGTGTGACCAGTGGCCACGTGCGCCGGTCATTTAAAAATTTACTACAGGTTGATGTCTCAATTCACGGCGGAAACAGCGGGGGCCCCATTATCGACAAACGGGGTAAAGTGATCGGGATTGCAACCGGTGTAACACTTGGTATGGCCAAAGGCATAGTACCGATGGCCACGCCGCTGTCGGACATGGGTCTGATTTTACCGATAAACACTGCGGTTGAATTCCTCAAAGAACTAAAAGCGGGTCGGGCGAAATGGAATGGGGTTTTTGATCTTTCACTGGAGGCAACGCTCAAAAAAATCCATGCCTTGGCGCAACAAGGCCGTTGGGCTGAGGCGATGCGTCTGGCCGACAAAGAACTCGAGCATGGCCTGCAGCCCGAATTGGTCATGGCGGCCGGGGTAATGCATTTTTGTGCCGATGACATGGAAGGGGCAAGAAACCGCTTTTTGCAATCGGTGTCGATGGATGCTGAAAACAACCAGGCGAAGCTCTTGCTGTTTATCATTGAGTGGCTCAAAGACGAAAAAGAGGCCCATACTTTTGGAAGCGATTTGCGCTCTGTGGACTGGCGATCCAACGCTGAGTTTGAGGGGTATTTGGTGCATGTTCTGGAAGGAGCGGTGGATGAAAATTCGGCTTTAAAGGGTTGGTATGATTTGGCGGAAAAAAGCTGGCTCTATTATATTTTGGGTCTTAAACGATACAAGAACCAGGCTTGGGCCGAGGCCGAAGCGTTTTTAAAGCAAGCGGTCCTGGCGGCAAGTGTGGATACGTGGGAATTCTTCTTAGCGCGCGCCCAAATCGAGCAGTTACATAAAAAGCGGCGCAAAGCCGTACAGAGACAGGGGAAAGATCAATTCAAAAAACTTAAAACCGACATGGTGACTTTTGAGCAGGACGTCAAAGATGCTCAGGCGGACCGGGCCAAGCGTCTGGATCAACTCACCCCTCTCTTGATGGAACTGAGCCAGGCATCCACGGGCGTAAGCAAAAGAGTCGATTTGCTGGGGAAACTATTGGCGTTAGAACCCGACAATCACAGAATGCGGGTCGCCCTGGCTTTTTACAATGCGGCCCTGGAGAAGTGGCCTCAAGCACAGGAAGCGGTGCAATCCTTTCTTAAACTGGAAGGCCGCCAAGATGCCGATCGTATGAGTTTAGGACTCCTTGAGGCCGGTGTTTTACACTATCAGGGTCAATCCCAAAAGGCCCGGTCAGTTCTGGAGACGTATGCACAGCAAATACCGGATGCGTGGTTCCTTTCGATAGGTGAACATCTTCTTGGTAAAGTATCTGAGGCATCCTTAGAAACCGAGGCCGGCGAAAGCCCCGAGAAACTCATTACTGCTTATACGGCATTGGGATTCTGGTCGGAGGGATCGGGTGACAAGAAGAAGGCCATGGGGTATTATAAAGAAGCGCTGGAGTCATTTCTGGATACCTGGCTGGAATACGATTTCGTCAAAGAACGCTTCAGTCGACTAAAAAACCCCACGCAATAGTTTTGCTCCTTAAATGTGCCGCTGCCGAAAAACCATCAAGGGTGCGTTAAAAAAAGAAAGCGGGTGCGTGCAAACGATTAGGATTATAAGGCGGGTGTCAACATTTCCTGGATTTAGGTATTAAATCAAGTACTTGATGAGGATAAAGCCGGAAACCAGAAGAACGGTGAAGGCCACGGCAAGGACGTTGAAATATTTATCTATCAAGGTTTGGATGCGCGGTCCAAAAATATAAATCAGGCCCCCCACCAAAAAGAAGCGTGCTGACCGGGAAACAGCCGAAGCTAAAATAAAAACCGAGAAGTTTATGGAAAAGGCTCCGGCGGAAATGGTAAAAACTTTATAGGGAATCGGAGTGAACCCGGCTATGCCGATGGCCCAAGCATCATATTTATGGTACAGAAACTCAATATAGGATATTTTTTCGTGGAGTCCATAAAAAGTGATAATCTTGGATCCGACGGCCTCCATAAACTGCCATCCGATCATATAGCCGAGGCATCCACCCAATATGGATCCAAGCGTACAGATCAGAGCATACTTTAACGATTTTTTAGGTACGGCAATAGCGAGGGCAATCAGCAAAACATCGGGCGGAACCGGAAAAAAAGAGGATTCGCAGAACGCCAGCACAAAAAGAGCCCATGTTCCATAAGGCGTGTCGGCCCAGTGCAGGACCCAGTCGTAAAGACGCCGCAGCATTTATTCGATACTCCATCCATTTTCACCCACAAGCTTTACAAATCGGCAGCCGCCGAGGTTTGTTTTGTGGATGCCGTTTTTGTCACGCTGGAGCCGTATGAGGTCCTGAGTATACTGATCTCCAACAGGCAGCACCATCCGCCCGCGCGGGGCAAGCTGGCTGAGCAATGTCTCCGGTATTTTGGGCGCACCGGCGGTTACGATGATTGCATCAAAAGGACTCTCCTTGGGCCACCCGTTTGTTCCGTCAGAATAACGCGTGACGATGTTGTGATAATGAAGCTGATCGAAGAGCCGGCGCGTCTTTGTATAAAGTGAGTGAATTCTTTCAACGGTATAGACCCGATAAGCAATTTGAGCCAGAATGGCGGCCTGATATCCAGATCCGGTTCCAATTTCCAGCACGCGATCTTCGGCCTGCAATTGCAGGGATTGAGTCATTTCGGCCACAATAAATGGTTGCGAAATGGTTTGCTGCTCGCCGATGGGGAGCGGAAAATCGCCATAGGCCTGGTCCATTAAAGCTTCCCCTACAAAAAAGTGCCGCGGAACTTTGCGAAGCGCAGCCAGCACATATGGATCGGTTATGCCGCGTGGTTCAATTTGGTTTTTAACCATCTCCTCACGGAGGCGCTGGTATTTCTGAGTATCTTCAACCACGATCTGAGGCCAGTTATTACGATTGACTTGCAAACTGCGACAGCGCAGAAAAACAAGAGCGATACCTATCAAATCCGTACATGGTGGTCAAGGCATAATGGTTTTTGGTTATGACCCGAGTCAAACCCAAGGACGGCCTGACCTTTTAGACAAGTTTGAACCGCAATGGCGAGCGCATTCGGCGTAGCTTGTTGCGGGGAAGTTCAAATAATTTTTAAAATACCTTGATTTTTAAGAAAAAAACGACATAATTCCATCAGTTTGAATATTTCTTAATCAATCCTTTCAGGACCGTTAAATCAGATGGAGAAAACACGGCATCTAACGAATTCGATCATTTTATCGATTGCCATTGTTGTGATCGGTACGAGCGGATATATGATCATCGAGGGTTGGCAATTTTTGGATGCGCTTTACATGACCATTATCACGATTTCGACAGTTGGTTTTAATGAAACGCATCCGGTAGGTAATATCGGCCGCATTTTTACGATCATTTTGGTTTTTTGCGGAGTCGGATTTACGTTATATGTTGCCGCCTCGGTCGTGCAGTTTATGGTCGAAGGACGAATCAGAACCATTTTAGGGAGGAGAAAGTTGGACAAACAACTCGCAAGAATAAAAGATCATTACATCATTTGCGGATACGGCCGAATCGGGCGCGTCCTGTGCCGAAACTTGATCCAAGCAAAGATCAAATTGGTGGTTGTTGAAAAAAATCCGGATCTCCTTTCCGCTTTGGATGAGGATGGGGTTTTATATGTTTCCGGTGAAGCCACAGATGAATCCACTCTTATAACGGCCGGAATTCAAAGAGCGAAAGGACTGATCGCGGCCCTCGCCACGGATACGGATAATGTCTTTTTGACACTTACGGCGCGGCAATTAAGCCCGGATCTTTTCATCTTGGCACGGTCGGGACAAGAGGCGGCGAAGTCAAAATTAAAGGCCGCCGGTGCCAACCGGGTGGAATCACCCTATGATATGGGAGCGGCCCGAATGGCGCACAGGATAATCCGTCCCACGGTTACGACTTTTTTAGACCTCGCGTTTGCCCACAAACGAACAGACATTCTGATGGAAGAAATCCCCGTCAGCCCATCATCAAGCCTGGTGGGTGTCATGCTGAAAGATTCGGGCATCCGACAGCAGTTCAATCTGATCATTATCGCGATCGAGAAATCGGATGGGAGCATGTTGTTCAATCCCTCGTTTGAAACATTGCTAAAAGGTGGCGATACGGTAATTGCGTTGGGGGAGGAGCAAAACCTTCGCAATCTAAAAGAGATCTTGATCCCGTAATCGGA
>CAZNFS010000056.1:0-16948 GCA_964572695.1 uncultured Desulfobacteraceae bacterium | reverse complement strand
GGTAAAGATTGCACAATATTTTCACGGTAGCGTTCAGGGAGACATCCGGTTACAATCAAATATCGGCACGCCCCGGTCTTTTTATATTTGGCAAGCTCGAGGATCGTATCGATGGATTCGTTAACAGCCGGTTCAATGAAACTGCACGTGTTAACGATGATGATATCTGCCTCCGCAGGCGCCTGGCTGATGGACAAGCCATCTTTGGCCAAAAGTCCCAGCATCATTTCGCTATCTACAAGGTTGCGTGCGCAACCAAGACTTACCAAATGGACATTTTGCATAACAGTGGATTCTTTTTTTGGTCTGCCTTGCTAAAAAATGAAAGGCTACCGCAGACAAGGTAGCCTAATTAGTCCTTCCATAAATGAACTTTTTGCCGAAGAACTTCGTTCTTCATAGTTGGCGTTGTATGGCGTTCTCCGCCTATCCCTGAATTTTTTTTATTTGGTCGGTCAGCAACGGTACGATTTTAAACAGATCGCCGACGATTCCATAATCGGCTTTTGAAAAAATAGGTGCGTCCGGATCTTTGTTAATTGCAACGATAACTTTGGATGTTGACATGCCGGCAAGATGCTGAATTGCGCCCGATATGCCGCAAGCAATATAAAGGTTGGGCGAGACGACCTTGCCCGTCTGGCCGACTTGTTCGGGATAAGGGCGCCACCCTTCATCCACGGCGGATCTCGAGGCACCCACGGCGCCATTCAATACATCGGCTAATTCATTTAAAATCGTATAGTCCGGGCCCCCCATCCCACGGCCGCCCGATACCACCACATCGGCTTCGGTAAGTTCAATTTTGCTGGTCTCTATTTTTTTTTCGATAAATCGTAATTTAAGTTCGCCAGGATTGACAACCCGGTTTTCAATCGTTCCAACCCCATCCGATTTTTCAATTCCCATGGCGTTTGGCCGAAGGGCGATTAACCTGAGTGTTCCCTCAAGAGCGATGTCGGCAATGACTTTGCCGCCATACATGGGCCGCCTGGCGATCAACCTGTTTCCGTCCAGCCTCAGTTCTACGCAATCCATGACCAGGGGAGCGTCTAGGCGGGCACTTAACCGCGGCGCCAGGTCTTTGCCCTGTGTCGAGGCACCCATAATGATAATGGTTGGCATTTCAGCGCGAATGATACCGGAAATGACATTGGTATAGGCATCGGTCATATACTCTGTAAAGGCCGGGTTCTCAGCGACGATAATGTTGTCGGCGCCGTATGTTGCGAGCTGGTTCGAAACAGATGCCACATTTTCCCCCAGCACAATCGCCGTAAGGTCCGCCCCGGTTTGGTTGGCGATGCGCCTCCCTGTGCTGAGCGACTCAAAGGTCACTTTTCGAAAAACACCATTAATGTGTTCGGTAATAACGAAAATTTTGTCGGCCATGCAGGTCTCCTTCTGAGAGGACTGGTTTAAATGACTTTTGCATCTTGATGCAGGAATTTGGATAGCAAAGCCGCTTTTTCCTCGGGGGTTTCTCCCTCTATAATCACACCCTGCCCTCTTTGCGGGGGAAGATTTAATTTGAGAAGCTTAAACCGGAATTTATCGAGTCCGGTCGGGTCTATACCCAAACTTTCGAGTGATTTGATATCAAGCGGTTTTTTCTTGGCCTTCATGATTCCGGGCAAAGAAGCATACCGGGGTTCATTCAATCCCCTTTGGGTTGTTAAAAGCGCAGGCAATGGTGCTTCGAGAACAACCGATCCGCCTTCGGTAGACCGGTGGCAACGAATTTTGCGGTCCGAAATTTCGACCTTGGTGACAAATGAAATTTGAGGAATATTGAGATATTCGGCGAGGGCACTACCCACTTGATAGTTGTCATCATCAATCGCCCGTTGACCGGCGAGAATGAGATCAAAAGGGATATTTTCAAGCGCCGCTTTCAAAATCTTAGCGGTAAGCAAACTGCTACGGTTTTCGGGTTGCGGATTATTGATGAGGATTCCCTTATCGGCGCCCATCGCCAAAGCGGTTCTGATCGCTTCAGCGGCTTTGTCGGGCCCCACTGAAACGATAATAACCGTGCCGCCATGGGCCTCTCGAATTCGAAGTGCTTCTTCTACAGCGAATTCATCATAAGGATTAATCACCCACTTGATGTCAGACGTTTTAATGGAGCCGCCATCGTCTGCGATTTCGATCCCGGACTCAGTGGATGGGACCTGCTTTAACAATACGACGATTTCCACAGCGTGTCCTCACTTTCTGCAATTATTGAGACACAAAAAAAATCAAAACAATTTGAGCCAATCTGCGCAATACCGAGAGCCCATAAAATTAAAGAAAAAGTGTCATGGCTTCTTGATGAAGCGATACGCTTTTTCTTAAAAAAAGAGTACAGAACCCTCAATTGCTTGTCAATATAATTGTACCGGCAAGGCCGGCTGTAAATCATGTAGATTGCCACCTGAAATCGATTGTGATATGTGATGTAGTCAGGAACACAACGGATTCAATCCGTACACGTTTCCAAATCACTCATCAAAAAGGGGGAAATTGTGCCAACCCGACCTCCAGATACAACTCCACATGATTCGCAATCCGTTTCAACGTTAGATATGAAATATCAGCGTTTGCAGAGCTTTTTTGAGATCCATAAGAAAATCGGTACGGTCAGAAATGTCGATCAGCTTATTCCGCTGATCATGATGGAAATTTCAAAATTTCTGGATGCCGAGCGGAGCACGCTTTTCCTAATCGACTGGGAAAGTATGGAGCTGTGGACGAAATTTGCAGAAGGCCTTGAGGTTGAACGGATTGCGATTGCGTTGAAAATGGGCCTCATCGGATCCTGTGTGCTGAGCAAAGCGTTACTCAATATCGCGGATGCTTCTGAAGATCCCCGCTTTAATGCAACCGTTGATCAGACAACGGGTTTCCGAACGGAGAGCGTTTTGGCGGCGCCATTTTTTAACCAAACCGGAGGGGTGACTGGTGCGTTGCAGCTCATCAATAAAAAAACGGGTGTGTTTTCAAAAGAAGACGAAGCAATAATCCTCAAACAGGCCAAGCGCCTGACCGATAATCAATTTGATCCTCAAAAGGATGATGAGTTTGCGAAAAGGGTGGCAGATGAACTTATGGAATCCACCGCCTGCAAGCGGGCATCTTTTTTTGTCATCGACAAGGAGAGGGGGGAGCTCAATTCCTTGCAGGTTGAAGGTCTCGACGGTGAGGATATTCATCTCAGCATCAACCTCGGGATCGCCGGTGTGGTAGCCATTACGAGGCAGGAACTTAACATCCTTGATGCCTATGCGGACCCGCGCTTTGATCGGAGCACTGATGAGAAAACCGGATATAAAACGAGATGCATATTATGTGTCCCCGTCATCAGCAAATCCGGGGAGACGCTGGGAGTTATTCAGGCCATTAACAAAAAAGAAGGCGTATTTGAGGATACGGATTTAGAGCTGTTAAAAACTTTATCTTACAGCATTTCCGTTTCACTTGAAAACGCAATTCTTTTTCAGGATCAGCAGCGCCAGTTTCGGAGCGTCTTAAGGGTCATGGCGGCTTCGATTGACGCCAAAGATCACTTAACGGCGGGTCATTCCGAAGGGGTTGAACGATATGCGGCCGGTATTGCCAAAGAACTCGGTTTTGGCGAAAAAGAGATTGATGTATTAGGCGTGACGGCTTTATTGCACGATTACGGGAAGCTGGGAATCGATGATAACATTTTGAAAAAACCAGGACGACTGACGGAGCAGGAATTTGATCACATCAAACAGCATGTCGTGTTGACACGAAAAATTTTAGACCAAATGCACTTTGCCCGCAAATATCGAAATGTGCCACTGATTGCCTCAAGCCATCATGAACGCCTGGATGGTTCAGGCTATGTGAACGGATTGAAAGGGAATGACATACCTTTCATGTCTAAAATTCTGGCCGTCGCGGACGTTTTTGAGGCCTTGACTGCCAAAAGGCACTACCGCGACGCACTTGTACCTGAGCAGGCATTTGCGATCATCGAAAAGGACGCCAAGACCCAGTTCGATGAGAACATCATCAAGGCTCTAAAAAGATATTGGGCCAAGCAGAAATCTGACAGGGGTAAAAACGGTTGACACCTCTTTAAAATTTTGAAATGACACATTGTGTCACAAGGAGGACCTGCTTTAATCAAAGAATAAACACTTCATGGATGTCTCTCAACCTAAGGGAAAGGAGGTGCGGTGACGCCACAAGGCCAGGAAAAACGCATCCACGAAAAGCCCAAATCTTCCAATGCTCAAGATATAGCGGGATTTTCTCTCCGCAAAATATTTAGTGTATCGTTTATCCTCTCATTTATTATCCTTTTTGCCATTTGGCTGCTCCTCTCTGGCAAGTTCGACTTGTTCCATTTGACACTGGGATTCATCTCTTGTGCCTCGATTTCAATCTACACGGGTGATCTTCTATTTCCTTCCCCAAAATTGGAGGGTTTGTTAGGTTTTTGGTTCCGTTTTATCAAATATATTCCCTGGTTGATCTACCAGGTCTTTATCGCCAACATACATGTTTTGTATCTGGTTTTTCACCCGCGAATGATGGAGCTGATCGATCCTCGAATTGTCAGTTTCGAAAGCAAGCTGAAAAGTGACCTGGCACGCGTAACCTTTGCCAATTCCATCACCCTCACGCCCGGAACGATTACGGTTAATGTGTCGATTTTTGGTAATTTTGCGGTGCATGCCATCGATGCGCCCTCTGCAGAATCACTTCCCGGGAAAATGGAGCAACGGATTGCCAGAGTGTTTGGTGAATAATGGATAACATCTTTCTGTATGCCGGAATATACTTATGCATTTTAATGCTGCTTTCGCTGTACAGAGCGATATTTGGCCCCACCGTTTTAGATCGGCTGATCGGCGTGAATGCCGTGGGAAGCAAAACAACAACGCTTCTGATTCTGATCGGGCTCCTCTACCATCGCGTTGACATGTTTGTCGATATTGCACTTGCCTACGCCATGTTAAACTTTATAGCGGTGCTGGCCGCCTCCCGCTATTTTCAGAAACGCAAGGGATTGTATGATGAGACAACTTCGCAATAAGGACCCTAAGGGCGGGCTGAGGAAATTTTCGAATCAATGAACTGAGGCAAAAATATGAATATCATCGTAACGATCTTTTTGATAAGCGGTTTAATCATCTTTACCGGAGGTGCGGTGGGGATCATCCGCTTTCCCGATTTCTATTCAAGGCTTCACCCCGCCGGAAAGCTTGATACGATGGGATTGTTCATGTCAATGCTTGCCATCTCGTTGTATACTCTGCACGATTTCAGCATCAATTCCATCCTAACAAGCTTAAAAATAATTTTGATTGTGGTTTTCGTTTTCATCACAAGCCCGACTGCGACCCACGCCATCGTAGATGCGGGGGTGAGGGCCGGGCTGGGGCCTTGGACCAAAGACACAAAAAAGGAATAGCAGATGATCTGGCAGTTTGACCTCATCACTCTCACTATGGTCGTCATTTGCGGGATTGCCGCCATAAACGTGAAGGATCTTCTGAGTGCCGCCATTATTTTCGGCGCCTACAGTTTCCTTATGTGCCTTTTATGGGCGATCATGGGTGCCGTTGATGTGGCCTTTACCGAGGCATCTGTTGGCGCCGGAGTCAGTACCGTATTATTTGTGGCGGCTGTTTTCCGAACCACAAGGAGAACCAAGGATTGAAATGGGTTGGTTTAATAGCGGTTTTATTATGCGGAAGTCTTTTAATTTATGGCACAGTCGACTTTCCCGATTGGAGCGATATTTCTTCACCGGCAAGCCGCCATGTCTCGCCGCATTATATTGAAAAAACCATTCTGGAAACATCGGTCCCCAATATGGTTACCGCCGTGCTGGCCGATTATCGTGGTTATGATACTTTGTTTGAAACGGTGGTTATTTTTACAGCGAGTATGGCGTGCTTTTTTATCCTCAGAACCAAACGCAAGGCGCCTGAAGCGAGGCTTTATCGACATATTTCCACCGGTATAACTTTCCGGATCGAAAAAGGCGGAAAACTCCCCGAGAAATCACCTGAATTTGAAAGGATCGATTCGACATGGGTCCCATACGACTTGATTGTCAAGACCACTTGCCGCCTGGTCATTCCATTTGTTCAGCTGTTTGCGCTGTATGTCATCGCGCACGGGCACCACAGCCCAGGAGGCGGATTTCAAGGGGGGGTAATATTGGGCGCAAGCTTGATATTGTTTGCCATCAGCCATAATCTGCGTGAAGGTCTCAATCGGATGGGTGAAAAAATTGCCTTTTTTCTCTGTTCATTAGGGGTGTTCATCTATGCCGGCATCGGTGTCCTCTGTCTCTTTTTTGGAAAAAATTTTCTCGACTACAGCGCGCTGGCGAGCATGCTCGGGGTTGACCCGGTTAGCGCAAGATCCCATGGTATTCTTGGTGTCGAAATCGGTGTCGGAATTGCTGTGATGGCGGCCATGGTAACCATTTATTATCTTTTATCTTCAGTGGGAAAACAGGATGAAGGGCTCTAACAATGGATGCGCTCGGATCGATGCTTATATCGAAATATAACTATTGGGTCTACATCGCGCTTATGATGGTCGGATTTTATGGGGTGATTGTAAAACGCAATTTAATCAAAAAGGTTATCGGATTGGGGATCGTCCAGACAGCAATAATTCTCTTCTTTATATCAATCGGAGCTAAAAAAGGAGCAACGTTGCCCATCATCGCACACGATCACTCAGAGACGATAAACACCGTACAAGCCGTTGACTATATTAATCCCCTGCCCCACGTTCTTATGCTGACCGCCATTGTCGTTGCGGTAGCCACCCTTGGGGTTGCGTTATCGTTAGCGGTTAAGATTTATCAAAAATACGATTCACTCGAAGAAGATGAAATCAACTCGCAGATAGAGAGGGAATGAGACCGCAAACGCGAACACCCCTGAACAGTGAACTCTGGTAACCTGTGAACGCCTACGCTAAAGGATTATGGTATGGTCATTAAAGATGATTTGAAACAGATTGTTATATTCCGGGATTTAACCGATGAGATGCTTGAGAAACTCCTTCCATTTGTTGAGATACAAACGATTGGGGAGGGAAATGTTATCTTCAGAGAAGGTGACCTTGGAGTCACATTTTATATGCTGAAACGAGGGAAAGTTCTTTTAGAACAGAAAATATCAGATAAAATTAGGGTTTCAGTAGGTTCGATCAAACCCGGATATTCTTTTGGATGGTCTGCGATGCTGGGTGTCGAAGAATCCTACACGCTGGAAGCGATCTGTGCGGAAGAGTGCGAAGTTTTTTCAATCAGCAGAGGAGCAATCAAACGGCTTCTCGATGACGATCATTCGATGGGATTTCATCTCATGCAACGGATTCTAGTCGTTGTCAAAAGCCGGCTGGATCGCCGAACTGAACAATTTTTAAGGGTCATAACCGCCCACCCGGACATCAAACCCTTATCCGACACATAAAATTATCACAGACAAATTTAGCGGATTGCATTTTTTCCGGTCTGCTGAAGCGGGAGATTAGTCCTGGTAGAAATAAGCCCAATCTAAGGCAAGAAATAAGGCGATGCGCCAAAATCGGTACGTGAAAAAATAACGTGAATCCAGACCAATCGATATATTCAATTCTCATCGTGATCGTCCCCTTGTTGACCTCTTTCTGCATTCCCATTATTGGTGCTTGGAAAAAGCGACTCTGCTATCCACTGGTTAATTTGGCGGTCCTCATCTCGCTTTTCGCATCGATAAAAATTGCAGTCCTGGTCATACAGCACGGACCCATCCACTATTTTCTGGGCGGCTGGAAGCCGCCCTGGGGCATCGCCTACTACATCGACCATCTCAATGCCCTCATGGCCGTATTGATATCTTTTCTTTTTCTTCTCGTGGCGATGTTCTCCAAAGAAAGCATCCCCAAAGAACTTCCCTTAAAAGAGGTCCCTTTTTACGTATTGTTTCTTTTACTTTTCACCGGTTTGCTGGGAATAATTCTAACCGGAGATATGTTCAATCTGTATGTATTCCTTGAAGTCGCATCTTTGTCGGCTTATGCGCTCATCGCCCTGGGTGAAAAAGATGCCCTTTATGCGAGCTTTCGGTATTTGATCATCGGAACTGTCGGAGCGAGCTGGTATCTATTGGGGGTGGGATATCTATACATCGTGACGGGTTCGTTGAATATGGCCGATTTGTCGACTTTGTTGCCGCATCTGTTACAATCAAAAGCCGTATTGGTGGGTTTTGCCTTCATCCTGTTTGGGATTGGCATCAAGATGGCAATCTTTCCGTTACATGTGTGGTTGCCCCATGCCTACACAGCGGCTCCCTCCGCCGTCAGCGCAATCATCGCGCCGGTGATGACCAAGGTCATGGCTTATGTGCTCATTCGGGTTGTCTTTACCGTTTTTAAACCCGCCTACACGATACATACCCTGAATGCGACCACCATTATGGCTTGGCTGGGAACAATAGCCATTCTTTTCGGTGGCATTATGGCGCTGTCACAGACCGATTTCAAGAAGATGCTATGCTATATCATCGTGGCTGAGATCGGATACATCGTAGGGGGGATAGGGATCGCCAATGCGACGGCCATAAAGGGCGCCATTCTGCATATATTAAACGACGCCGTTATGGTGGCCTGTCTTTTTCTGGTAGCAAGTATGGTCATGTATCGAACCGGTGGGCATCGGATTTCCGATTTCAAGGGTCTTTTTAAAAAGATGCCTTCGACGGCGGTGATTTTTACCGTCGGGGCTTTGGCCGTCATCGGCGTGCCGCCGACCTGCGGATTCTTCAGCAAGTGGTATTTGCTTTTAGGTGGAATTCAGGCCGGCCATTGGGGATTCGTTGTTGCGCTGCTTGTATGTACATTAATCAATGTGGCCCTGTTTTTTAAGGTTTTTGATAAGGGTCTTTATATTCATGCTCAGGAACGAGGTTCTGACGACCGTATCGGTCCTCAAAACGAATCCGGCAAATCAGAACTCCCTCTCAGCATGCTTGTTCCGGGCTTTATTATCGCGATCGCCATCGTCCTTATCGGCATATTCAATCAACAAATATTGACAAAGATCATTCAATTTGCAGTTCCGCAAGGGCTTTGATCGGGCAACGGTCATTTTTTCGCTAAGATGTCAGAATAATGAATTTTCTTTCCATGGAATACAGACCCCTTTTAGCCGTATTGCTACCGGCCGGTGTATCGCTTGTGATCCTGATACTCGGGAAACGTCCTAACTTAAGGGAGGGCGGGATGCTTATCGGAAGCCTTGTGCTCTTTTATGCGGTTATCAGCTTGAATCCGGTTGTACTTGACCAGGGCCCGATCAAAGCGTCCCTGTTTGCATTGTTACCTCAAATCGATTTCGCATTTAATGTCGATGCCCTGGGATTAATCTTTGCCACCACATCGTCTTGTCTGTGGATTCTTGTTTCACTTTATTCGATCGGCTATATGCGATCGCTCAAAGAACACGCCCAGACACGATTTTATTTCTCCTTCGCCCTGGCCTTGTGCGGAGCAATTGGGATCGCGTTTTCGGCAAATCTAGTTACCCTGTTCATTTTCTATGAGATATTGACGATATCGACCTATCCATTGGTGGCCCATGAAGAATCGCCTGAAGCGCTGAGGGCCGGCCATAAATACCTGGCCTATTTGTTAGGGGGCGGGGTTTTTTTTCTGATCGCCATTTTAATGACCTACTCACTGGCGGGGACGACCGATTTTAGTGTTCACGGCATTTTGAGTTCGATCCAAGATTCGACATCAAAGCTTATCCTCCAGGTCATGTTCTTCTGTTTTCTTCTGGGATTCGCTAAAGCGGCCTGGATGCCGGTCCACGGCTGGCTTCCCAGCGCAATGGTAGCGCCAACTCCGGTAAGTGCCCTGTTGCATGCCGTAGCCGTTGTAAAAGCCGGTGTTTTTGGAATTATCAGAATCGTCTGCCATGTTTATGGAATTGATCTGATGCAGGCTCTGGGGTTAGGTGTGGTACTGGCTTGTGTGGCGGCATTCACAATCATCGCTGCCAATTTGTATGCCATGGGACAAGATAATCTGAAACGGATGCTGGCCTACTCGACCATCAATCAGCTCTCGTTTATCATTCTGGGCGTCGCACTGCTGAGCCCCATGTCGGTAACCGGCGCCATGATCCATATCCCTTTTCACGGATTTATGAAGATTACGCTGTTTCTGTGCGCCGGCGCCATTACGGCCATAACCGGCAAACGCCTTATCAGTGAATTGGCCGGTATCGGCAGGGCGCTGCCTGTAACCATGACGGCTTTTACGATCGGCGCCTTTGGAATGTGCGGCGCACCACCTTTGGCCGGCTTTATCAGTAAATGGCATATCGCGCTCGGAAGCATCCAATCGGGTCGTCTTGTATTCTTACTGATAATTTTGGCAGGGTCTTTACTAGATGTGATCTATTTTTTCCCCGTTATCAGAACCGCGTTTTTTGAGAAAATGCCTGAAGCCGAGACGCTGGACAGAGAGAAAGAGGAGAAAGTTGATGTCTTCATCAAGCCCGTACGGCGCAAAGAAACAGAACGGCCGATTTTTCTTTTCATGATCGTTCCGATTGCCGTAACGGCCATTTTCTCCATATTGTTTTGTCTGTTTCCAAAGATCTTTTTTATTTACGACCTTGCGGAGATCGCCGTACAAAATATTTTTGGAGGTATCCAACCATGAAGTGGATAAGAGCATTCCCCAAGAAGCTATTCTGGAGACTCTATTTGGTTTGTTTGGCCTTAAGCCTGATTCTGGATGGCATTTGGCTGTATACCCACTCGTTTCATTACCATTTCGGATTTCAATATGCATGGGAGTTTTTCGCCCTTTTAGGCGGTTTGGGCTGCATGCTGTTAATTCTCATCGCCAAGGGAATGGGATTATTCATTGTGGTGGATGAAGATTATTATCAACGCATAGCGAAGGTATCGAGGAACACAAAGTAATGGAGTGGATACATCCCGGGATTGTGATTGGCCTCGGCGGGCTCTTGATTCCATTTATTAAATGGCGATCCGTAAAATTGACCTACTTCCTCTTACTGCCCATTGCCGGGCTGGCGATCCTTGTCTTAACTTCATTGGGCGCATTCGGTTCGATTCCGCCCTGGCCCGCTTCCCTCGCTAAATTCCCCGTCCCTTTTTTGAACTACACCCTTGAAGTGGCCCGGATCAACAAATTGAGCCTTTTGTTTGGCTACGTCTTCGTTATTGCTGCTTTCTGTATGAATATCTATGCCCTGCGCGCAAAAAATGACTGGGAACATGCAGTGGCCATGATCTATGTGGGAGGGGCGCTGGGAGCAGTTTTTGCGGGGGATCTGTTCACGTTGTTTTTCTGTATAGAGATTATGTCCTGGGCGCCTTTTTTCCTCTTGCTATTCCGAGGGACGCGAAAGGCAATGGGAGCTGCTCTGCGATATATCCTGTGGCATCATTTCAGCGGGGTTTGCATCCTGGCCGGAATTCTCATGCATGTACATCAAACCGGTTCGATTGCCTTTACGCATATGCCCTGGGGGTGGGGCGGAGAACATTTGGGCTATAACCTAATGCTTCTTGGCTTTATTGTAAACGCGGCAACGGCCCCCTTCCACTCCTGGTTGGCGGATACCTATTCCGAGGCTACGCCGAGCGGGTCCATATACATGACTGCCTACACAACAAAGACCGCCGTCTATTGCCTGATAGTCGCTTTTTCAGGAACCGAACTGCTGATGTGGATGGGATCGGCTACGGCCCTGTTTGCGGTCATCATGGCGGTCCTTGAAAACGATGGCCGGCGGTTGCTGTCTTATCACATCGTTTCTCAGGTGGGATATATGGTAGCCGGCGTCGGTATCGGAACTGCAATGGCCATTAACGGCGCCGCCGCACATGCGTTCTGTCATATTATTTATAAAGCATTGCTGTACATGGGGGTTGGTTGCCCGCTTCTGGTTGTGGGCACTGCAAAATTTGATCGATTGGGTGGATTGTATAAATATATGCCGGTTGCTTTTTGGTTAACAATGATCGGCGGATTATCCATTTCTGCATTTCCTCTTTTCAGTGGATTTATCAGTAAAACAATGACCATTGAAGCGGCGGAGTTAATTCATAGACCTATCGTGTACTTAATGCTCGAAGGCGCCTCAATCGGGACATTCCTCAGCACCAGTTTAAAAATTCCCTGGAATATCTGGTTGCAGGGAAAGGATGAACCGCCTCCCGATATTCGGGTAAGGCTGAAAGATTCACCTATCAACACACCCATATCGATGTTAATCGCCATGGGCATTTTGGCATTTTTATGCCTTTTTCTGGGTGTATATCCGAAAATTTTTTATCAAATGCTTCCATATCCGGTTGAGTTCACGCCTTACACTTTAACCCGAGTGTTTTCGCTTACCCAGATGTTTCTATTTACCTTTTTAGGATTTTGGGTGCTGAGAAAATTTGTGGGCGGCCATGCAACCTATACGCTGGATACGGATTGGTTTATTCGACGGGCGGGTATGTGGCTGATACAATTTTGCCGAGGCCCTCTCATTCGTTTCGGATCAGTTCTTGACAGGGCAATGGTAAAAACGGCCGACACAATCATTTTCATGGTTCGAGATCCAAAACTGGAAATCGTCATGACGCCCAGGTCAATTGGTATTGGGATGGTGGTCACATTGATACTTTTCTCGATTTTTATTATGGTAAATGTCTATCCCTGATTGCGGCATTTGCCGCCCTTTTAGTCCTCCATTCACTTGTGACAAAGAAAAATGGCCCTCCTGTTGACAAGACCGTCCCGTTGTTTTAATGGTAATCCTCTATTTCGGCAGGAATAATATTACCAACTTAAAGGAGAGAATCCATGAGCAAGGAAAAATTCTTTTTCACCTCTGAATCGGTGACCGAAGGGCATCCCGACAAAGTCGCCGATGCCATATCCGATTCGATTCTAGATTCGATCATCGCCCAGGACAAACGTTGCCGTGTCGCCTGCGAGACCCTGGTGACGACGGGCCTGGCTTTTATCGCCGGGGAGATCACGACCGAATGTTACGTGGATATGCCTCAGGTCGTTCGCAACACTATAGAGGATATCGGATATCATTCATCTCAAATGGGATTCGACTGGCGCACATGTTCGGTCATTACCAGCATCGATCAACAGTCACCTGATATCGCGCAGGGTGTCAATGTCGGTGAAGGGTTGTACAAAGATCAGGGCGCAGGGGATCAGGGGCTGATGTTTGGTTTTGCCACAAATGAAACCGCCGAATTGATGCCGATGCCGATTATGTTCGCGCATAAATTGTGCAAACGGCTTACGACGGTGCGCAAACATGGCGCCATTGATTTTCTGAGACCGGACGGGAAATCTCAGGTGACCATCGAATATGATAACGGCGATCCCAAACGCGTAGACACCGTCGTGATCGCGGCCCAGCATAAACCGGATGTGACCTATGAGAATTTAAGGGAAGCACTTATCGAAGAGGTCATCAAGAAGGTTATACCGCAAGAATTGATCGATGGGGATACCAAATATTTTATCAATCCGACCGGCAAATTTGTGGTGGGAGGCCCCATGGGGGACTGCGGACTCACGGGTCGTAAGATTATTGTTGATACTTACGGCGGTCAGGGGAGCCACGGCGGGGGCTGCTTTTCGGGCAAAGATCCCTCCAAGGTTGATCGCAGCGCCTCTTATATGGCACGCCATATTGCTAAAAATATCGTGGCTGCCGGCATGTCCACGAAATGTGAAATTCAGATTGCCTATGCTATCGGGGTGGCCCAGCCGGTTTCGATTATGATAGATCTGATGGGTAAGGGGGTCGTGCCTAAAGCCAGAGTTGAAGAAATCGTGAGGGAAGTTTTTGATTTAAGACCGGCGGCGATTATTGAATATCTTGATCTTTTACAACCCATTTACCGCCAGACTTCAGCCTACGGACATTTCGGGAGGGAGGAAGAATCCGGGTTTACATGGGAGAAGACCAATATGACGGATGTGCTGCGCGAAAAAGCAGGGCTTTCGTAAACATCGATTACGATTCCGGACCACCGTATAAAGAGGGTGGCAAATATCGAAAGACAGGGGAGACTGCATGAATAAAAAAGGTGATATCAAAGATCCAAAATTAGCAAAATCAGGCCGGCTTCGGATTGAATGGGCCAATCAAAGCATGCCGGTATTAAATCGTATCCGGGAACGGTTCGCAAAAGAGAAACCCTTAAAAGGGGTACGTGCGAGTGCCTGTTTACATGTAACGACGGAGACCGCATCGTTAATGCAAACCCTCAAAAGCGGGGGCGCAAGCGTCTGCCTGTGTGCCTCCAACCCTTTAAGCACTCAAGATGATGTTGCGGCGTCACTTGTGAAACATGACCGGATACCCGTTTTTGCCATCAAGGGTGAAGATCATAAAACCTATTACCAGCATATCAATGCGGTTCTGGATACCAAGCCTCACTATACCATGGATGACGGGGCCGATCTGGTTTCCACTATTCATACCGATCGATCTGAGCTGCTCAAGGGCGTCCGGGGAGGGACGGAAGAGACCACCACGGGGATCATCCGCCTGCGAAGCATGGCTGCCGACGGTGTTTTGCAATATCCCATCATTGCCGTAAATGATGCCCAGACAAAACACTTTTTTGACAACCGCTACGGAACCGGCCAAAGCACCATCGACGGAATTATCCGCGCTACGAACCGTCTCATTGCGGGATCTAATTTCGTGGTTTGCGGTTATGGATGGTGTGGACGCGGCCTTGCCATGCGAGCCCGCGGTATGGGTGCCCATGTCATCGTAACCGAAGTCGATGCTTTAGCGGCACTTGAGGCGGTAATGGATGGGTTCAGCGTAATGGCAATCAAAAAAGCAGCCCGAATCGGCGATATTTTTTGCACCCTGACCGGTAATATCAGCGTGATCCGCAAAGCACATTTTGAGGTCATGAAGGATGGCGCCATCATAGCCAACTCCGGACATTTTAATGTGGAACTCGATTTGGACAGTTTAAAATCGATGGCGAAAACGACGCGTCAGATCCGGCCCTATGTGGAGGAGTACATTCTGGAAAACGGCAAACGGATTAATGTGCTGGGTGAGGGACGATTAATAAATCTGGCCGCGGCGGAAGGTCATCCATCCAGTGTGATGGATATGAGTTTTGCCAATCAGGCGCTGAGTATTGAATATTTGGTGAAAAAGAAAGGCGACTTCGAAAAGCAGGTCTATCCCGTTCCGGAAGCCATCGACAAGGCCATCGCCAAAGAAAAGCTGGCGGCGATGGGAGTGGCCATCGACAGGCTCACACCGGAGCAGAAAAAATATTTAGCCTCATGGGATATGGGGACGTAATCCGCAGGCGTTCACGGTTTCAAGGTTCACCGTTCGCTATAAATTTGAGATTTGGAATTTCAGAATACGCCAAAAACATTAGCCTTATCGTTTAGCCCTGCGGATTGTATAGGGGCTGTCTCAAAATTGGGATTTTGGTTCAAGGTCAAGGCGGGCACGCATTTCAAGCCACAGGAATACTGTAGTATTTTGAGGACTTGAAATGCGTGCCCAACGCAGAGATTGGGCCAAAAGACTTTTTTGAGATAGCTTCTACTCTTCTCCCAACTCTTTGTCTCTTTCCTGATTCCAGCGGACCCAGTCATTCAAATCGGCGGCAATATCAAACCGGAATGGTTTGGTAGCGGTTCCGTCGGGGCGCAGGTTTATCTGTTGCAGTGCTTTGACGATATAGGTCCATTCTTCCAGTGAAACCGGGCGAGGACCCTGAATCGGTTGCGGGCCGAGCACTTTTTTGGGTTGGACAAATTTTTGCGGTTGAGCACCCTCTTCATCTTCGGACTTAAGTTTTTCAACCAGGATTTCACCCCAGTACACTTTGATAACGGCCGAGTTGTCTTCATTTACATTCATGCGATAAGTCGTGCCCCTGACACCGGCCACGGCTGTTTTGGTTGTGAGCGCAAAGCGGCCCTTGCCTTTGCGAAACTTGGAGACTTTGGCCCAGGTTTTTCCCAGAGCCATCTTGACCTTAACATTTCGCCGGCGCTTTTTTTTGCTGAAGCCTAGCGAAGCAAGTTTAAAGTTCGTATTTTCGTCAAAACGGATATAGCTCTTGTCGGGGAGCTTAAGCTCCAGCCGGGCAGATTTTTCGGTTTTGACGCGATTCCCCTTGGTAAGAAGGTCTCCCTTTGCAAGGGGGCGAATTTTGCGCAGGTTTTTTTTGACCAGAAAGGCTTTCCCCTTAAGAAAGGTGACCTTGGCTTTGCCCTGACCGATTGCCACAGAAACCGCTTTGCCTTCGGCATCCCGGGGATGTCCCGCCAAACAAAACAAGAACAGAAAACTAACCAGAATGGCTGTATTTTTTAAGTATTTCATATTTAATCGCTTCCATTAATACGTTTATTTTGGCAAAAAAAGATTAATATTTATCGAGCTGTACTTTCAACGTGCGGATACTGAGAAGGGCATCGGCGCCTGAAACCAGTCCCCTGGGAGCGAATTCTCCCGTACCCGCGTCTTTGACCTGCATAACCCCACGCGTGGTGGCGACCATAACCGCATTGAAGAAGGGGAGGTCGTTTCTCAGATCCGGAAAGGGTGAGTTATTTCCGACAAACTTCGTTGCCAAGCCCTCATCACGCGTAATTTTTACGATGATGTCTTCGAGCATCATGGCAAACTCGGCACGATTGATCATTTTATCGGGCTGGAAAGTATGATCCGGATAAGGTTGCAGTCCGTTTATACCGATTTCGATGACGGCATCGATATCGATCTTCAGAACATGATCATCGATGTCAGTGGCAG
The DNA here is from genome assembly GCA_964572695.1 of uncultured Desulfobacteraceae bacterium. Classification (GTDB taxonomy): domain Bacteria; phylum Desulfobacterota; class Desulfobacteria; order Desulfobacterales; family CAZHA01; genus CAZHAH01. The sequence goes on along the minus strand of CAZNFS010000056.1, from coordinate 99 downwards.
GGGCCGTTTTGACATCCTGGCCGCCTTCCACCTTCTTTTCCGGGCTTTTGAATGCCGTATCAAATTTTTTAGGTGCCCGTTTTTTAAATAATTCATCCA